>PXCK01000166.1 GCA_003566635.1 Balneolia bacterium
ACCAAAGGCTGCGTAGATTCCGTAAGAAAACCCTAACCCTATAGATGCCAATAAAATCGGGAAGGTCATGGTTATGGTAAAGTTGGCACCCCACTGAGCTAAACCGCAAACGGCAAGAGCCGCACCACGAAATCGGTTTGGAAACATTTCACCCAACATAACCCACATTACCGGGCCCCACGAAAATGCGAAAAATGCGATGTAGGCATTTGCTGATATCAATGCCATTGTTCCCTGATTTGCCGACAATAATAAATTGCCATTTGCATCTAAAGGAGCCGATGCAAATATAAATGCCATAACCGAAAGCATGGCGGCCTGACCCAAAGATCCAATTAATAGCAACGGTTTTCTGCCAACTTTATCAATAAGGGCAATAGCGACAAATGTGAAAATTACATTTACGCTTCCACCAATTACGTTGGTCATTAAAGCGTCGGCTTCTGTAAAACCGGCAGCTTGCCATAATGTGGCTCCATAATAGAACACCACGTTAATACCGGTCAACTGTTGGAAAACCGCCAGTCCAAGACCAACCCAAACAATAGGGTGCAATTTTCTATCGGTTGAAAACAGCTCTTTAAGTCCGCGCCTCGACTTATCAACAACAGACTTTTTTATTTCTTCAATTTTTTCTTGTAGGTTCAGCCCGGGATTTAAGTTGGAAAGAATGAAAGATGCCTTATCAATTTTGTTTTCAGCTACCAAGTAGCGGGGAGACTCGGGGATAAATAACAATCCGACCAAAAAGATAGAAGCCGGAATAATTTCCATCCAAAACATCCATTGCCAAGCCTGGAATCCGCCCCAAAAAACTTCAGATGCACCACCCGCATAATTGGCAATCAAATAGTTGCTGAGGAAAGCAACAAATAAACCCAATACAATCATTAATTGCTGCATGGTAGCTAAACGACCACGAATTTCTGCCGGTGCAATTTCACTTATATATGCCGGAGTAATAACACTGGCAGCACCTACAGCCATCCCACCTAATATTCTAAAAAAAACAAACTCACCGGAAGATGCTGCAATACCCGAACCAAAAGCACTGATGATAAACGAAACAGCAGTAACCAATAAAACAGGTTTACGACCCACTTTATCAGCAATATTTCCGGCAAAAAATGCACCGGCGGCGCAACCTAAAAGCATAGAGGCTACATTGAAACCGGTTCCCACAGCATCGGAATCGAATGCTTGTTGAAGCGCGTTTACAGTTCCGTTAATTACGCCGCTGTCAAATCCAAAAAGAAACCCACCAAGTGCGGCAATGAGTGAAAGAAAAAAAACCCGAATAGTATTCATACGATTGTATCCCCTTTGCTTTAGCCGGAATATAATAAATTATTCTGTTGAAGAATAAAGAGATGAAATAATTGTGTGACGATAAATATTGGCGCAGAATAACTTATACTATTCGTGAATAGTTCGGGCTATTTGGGAAACTGCATATTACGAGCGTATTGCCTAGGCTCTTCATTAGGATTATGATCAATCTCATCAACCAGATCAAAAACAAGCATATTTATTTCTCTACTGGTTTCAATTACCTCGATACCCATAGCGGACAGTTTTTTCTTTAAGTCTTCGGTATTGCCCGGTCTCCACTTCAAAATGATATCATACTCGGTAGTATCATCAGATGTTAGTAAGACTGGCGTGTTTTCCAATATTGACTCAAGCACTACGGATAATAGAGACAGACTCATCCCGGTGCCTGCGATATGGCCGTCTTTTTGACTCCAGGTTGTTTCTGATTTGTTAGAAACAGGGAAACGCACATTATCAGAGGTTGATAGTTCCCAAACAATAGTGTTTCTATAATCATACTCAGCTTTGAGGGAAAGGGTCTCCAAAACTTTAGAACGGAGATTGTCCATAAGTTGATATCTCGACCCATCCGGTACAATTACTTCGGCTATGTAGCGCTTATCATGTAGAGAAGGAGGTAAAATCATCCGACCTTTTTTTGTGCCAAATGAAAACTGCAAAAGTTGTTCGGCAGTAACACCAACTGCCACAGCACGACGATAAGAATAGACCGGATCACTACTAATTTCTACAAATCCATAGTTGACATAAGATGGAACCGTAATTATCTCTGATTTTTCGTCTATTACTATACTATCGGAAGCAAACTCAAAATAAGGGGTGTCCATAGGGTTGTCGGAACAACCAAATAAAAAAGGAATTACACAACCAAGTGTAATTAGAGATCTCCAAACTAAACTAAAATCAGACACCATTAACGATTATTACAACTAAAAAACGAATGAGTATCACACACAACAATTACTCATTAAATTGCTACTTTGCTCGAAGGTAATAATTGTTAATGTAAATTCATAATTTTATTACACATGGTTAAAAAATCTTAATGTTTTAAGACTAAAATATGTCTTTGGATTATCCTGAACTACAAGAGATCTATTGCTTCAAGCAATAATGTATGGTAGAAAAATTAATGTCTTGATGAATAAAACCTGTTTAATCTATTTTGTCATTGGAACGGTTTTGGCATGAAAATTGATGAAATCAACATCCGACAATAAAATAATGACACACTTAATTTTAAAATGCCAACGTACGAATATATACGCGAAGACGGTGAAGTAATAGAAGTTATTCAAAAATTTTCTGATGAACCATTAAAGGTCTGTCCAAACACAGGCTTGGCTGTAAAAAGGAAAATATCGGGTGGAAGTGGCGTAATCTATAAAGGTTCCGGTTGGTACATAACCGATTATAAAAACGGTAGTGAAAGTAAAAGTCCACAACCCCAAAAAACAGAAAGCACATCTTCTGCTTCAACATCTAAAGAATCAGCCACAAAAACTAAAACCAATACTGCGAAAACAGCCGATTAATTAACTTCGTCTATAGGTTTTTCCTATAAATTGTGAATGAATATTATTATTTTGACATTAGAATTTAATTAGTTGAGCTTTAAAGCATCAACAATAACTATGTTTTACTTAGTTATTTAATAAGCAAAACGAAATCTATTGCCTGATTCGACCAAAAAAACTGTTCTATCGTTATGAAAACAATTAAACACTCAAAAGAATATGATGAAGCGTTAAATCTGTTTGTAGGATATT
The DNA here is from genome assembly GCA_003566635.1 of Balneolia bacterium. Lineage (GTDB taxonomy): Bacteria > Bacteroidota > Rhodothermia > Balneolales > Cyclonatronaceae > PXCK01. The sequence goes on from PXCK01000166.1 coordinate 3,105, forward strand.
GGGGTGAAATGTCATCAAAATGGGGTATCAACAAAACAATGGCACAAATTTATGCCTTGTTATTTGCCATTAAAGAACCTCTGGATACCGATACGATTATGGAAGAGCTTAGCATTAGCCGGGGTAATGCTAATATGAATTTGCGTAACCTAATCGAATGGGGTCTTATACATAAAGTTCAGATAGAAGGCAAACGTAAAGACTTTTACGCTTCAGAAACCGACATTTGGAATATGGCTGCCAAAATCATTAATCAAAGACAGTTAGAGGAAGTGGCGCCCATTAAAAAAACACTTACCGATTGCAAAGCGGTGTTGGATAGTGCCGAGGAACCGTCTCCCGAGGTAAAAGAGTTTCAGCATCGGCTGGATAGCTTTCTTACCTTTTTAAACTTGTTTAATGATTTTGCCGAAGCTGTTTTACCATACATAACCGAAAAAAATGTTGATCAAATTAAATCAATAGTTGAAATGGCGAAGATGAGCAAGATGCAGGAAGATCAGTATAGAAACGGCATCGGAAATTCATCATCCAAATAAAAAGAATGAGCCAAGCAATAAGTTCTAAAGAATTGGGTAAACAAGGCGAAGATCTCGCAGCGGTATTCTTGGAAGAAAACGGGATTCGGGTTCTTGAACGGAATTACCATTTTGAAAAAGCCGAAGTTGATATTATAGCTTACAACGGAAGGCAAATTATTTTTGTTGAAGTAAAAACACGAACAACAGATGTTCATGGCCAGCCCGAAGAGTCTGTAGGGGAGGAAAAACAAAAGTCTTTGTTTAAAGTTGCCGAAGCCTGGCTTTATGAACGAAAGATGGATGGCGCACCTGTTCGTTTCGATGTTATTTCAATTTTGATGAAGCCAAAAAAGCAACCGGACATCAAACATTTTGAAGCTGCTTTTTGGTATATTTGATGCCTATTTAACCACATCTAATCAAGCTTATTATGAAACTACCTTTTGCACTTGCAAAACGATTTGTTGCCGGAGAAGATTTTCCACAGGCTGTACCTAAAGTTGCCGACTTAAACGAAGCCGGAATTAAGGTTACACTCGATTTATTGGGCGAAAATGTGAAAGACCGCAAAACTGCCGACGATACCCTGACGCACTATATCGAATTGCTGGAAGGTATTCATGAACAAAAAATTGATTCATCGATTTCCATTAAACTAACCATGCTTGGTCTGGATATTGATGAAAGTTACTGCAAGGATAATCTCTTTAAACTGTTGGATGTTGCTAAAAAGCAAAACCAATTTGTAAGACTCGATATGGAAGGAACCGATTATACACAGGTAACCATCGATATCTTTAAAGAAGCTTATAAAAAATATGGTAAGCACGTGGGTATTGTGATTCAGGCATATCTGCACCGAACCAAACAAGACATTGAAGACCTGGCCGAAATAGGAGCCGATGTTCGTTTGTGCAAAGGAGCGTACAACGAACCCGAGCGTCTTGCACTCCAAAAAATGCCTGCCATACAAGAAGCATATAAAGAGTACGCAAAAGTGCTTTTAGAAAAAACACCCTACCCTCGCATGGCTACTCACGATTCCGAGCTTATAGAATGGATTAAAAACTACACAACCGAAAATGGAATTGGCTCAAGCCGATTTGAATTCCAAATGCTCTATGGTATGCGTTTGGAAACTTGCAAAGAACTCGCGCAGCAAGGATATAATGTGCGTGTTTATGTGCCCTATGGTACAATGTGGTTCCCTTATTTCACAAGAAGGTTAAAAGAGCGCAAAGAAAATATTTGGTTCGTTTTATCGACTATGTTCAAAAAATAACATGACCGGCTTTTCAAAAGCAGTTGCAGGTTTGGCGTTGGTTATGGGAATCGGCTTTTGCTTATTTCCATTAACCAATGAGTTGCATTTTTTTTCGGGAATAATATTAGCGGTTTTAGCTTCTTTTATATTTGGAGGAATTGCAGCCACCAAGCTCGCTTACAAGCGAACAGCAAGGTCAGGCTTGCGCTTCTTAATGATGAGTATGCTTTATGTACTCATTGCCGGAATACCCGTTTTACTTTATACCCTCATTAAAGGCTGCTTTTCGGGTGATGGGCTTTCCCTTTGGCTGCTTATAACCTTACCTGCGGTTATTTTTTCGGTATCAATAGGGCGCTTCTGCGCATTAACTTTCAAGAAGCCTCTGCTTACAACTATTTCTTTGCTACTGTTCGTGGCAATCGGGGTTTTTTTAATCGAGTTGTACTTATATCCTCAGGTTTATTTTTTCAACCACGTTTGGGGATACTGGCCGGGTCCTGTTTATGAGGATTTTTTTGAATTCAACCCCACCCTTTTTTATTACCGTTTTATAACCATTGGTTGGGCACTCATTTTTTGGCTTGCACCCATCATTCAAAAAGAAAAATGGGTTAGGCTACCACTTGGATTGGCAACCATTAGTATTATGATTGCCTATACCAATATCGTAAATCTTGGTATTGTGCGTCCCGAGCATGAAATTGCCCGGAAGTTAGGCGGCATACATCAAACAGAACATGCAGTACTTATTTATGATGCTCGTATACCTGAAAATGAAATTCGTTTAATGGGCATGTTGCATGATTTTCATATAGAAGAACTGGCCTATACACTTGACTTAGACCTTAATGAGCTGCCACGAATCCGAAGTTATATTTATTACCACAGGTGGCAAAAACGAGAAATTACCGGAGCCGGCAGGACGAATTACGTACCCGTTTGGAATAGAAATCCACAAATGCATATGCACAGGCAAGTAGTCAACGATATTGTTCGTCATGAGTTGGTGCATGTTTTATCCCGTTCATTCGGATTGCCGATTATAAACGCAAGCATAAGCGGAGCCATGATTGAAGGCCTTGCCGTAGCGTTAGAGGGAACCCAAAATCCAAGAATTACAACCCATCAAACCATAGCGGCAAGAGAGGAATATCCTGATGCGCGTTTTATTCGTTCTTTGTTCAACCCAATCAGCTTTTACACCGGTTCGGGTCCCAGAAATTACGCAGTAGCCGGATCTTTCATCGGGTGGATGCTTGATACGTTTGGAGCGGAGGCAGTGAAAGAGGCGTACGCATGGGCTCGGGTTGAATCCGCTACCGGTAAAACATTGGATGAATTGGTTTCTGAATGGCACCGTTTCCTCGATACCGTAGATACCGATACGGGGCAGGACCTTTTAGCTGCTGCCATATTTGCATCACCCGGCTTGATTGATCGCCACTGTGCTTTTTCTGCTTCGCCCTTACAACGAGATGCCGATACCTTTAACCGACTTTTAGCAGAATCGGATACGTTATCTTACATGCAATTATTGGATGAAATGATTGAAAGGCATGAACGGTTGCCCGCAGCATTTTACGGAATCAAGGCAAGACAAAAACTTGAATCAGGAGCGTATCAAAATTTGATGGAAACGGACTGGTGGGAATTCTTAACCCCGATTTTTCGATTTGATACACACCTTATGGCAAATCAACCCGAAGAAGCCTTTTTGGTATTTAAAGAGTTTTTCCCGGAGAGCAAATTGGGAGAGTTTGTTTTGGAAAACCCCGATTATTCCGTGCTATATCTGCAAATAAAATTTGGTGACCTTATGTCATGTGCTCACATACCCGACGAATTTTTGTTTTTATGGCTCGAACATGCAACTCTTCAAAAAGAAGAAGGGTTATGTGCTCCTAAATCCGGAATCTTACCGCAAACGGCCCGTGAGTTTACGCTCATTAAACGTTATATTTACCAATTAATTAAAATGGGTGAAACCGATTTAGCAGAAAACTGGTTAAGTGTGCTGTTACAAGCATCTGTTAATCAAGCAACGCTTGAGCAGGCCAATGAAACCCGACGATTTTTAAACTATTCACAAATTATTTCCCAATAAAATGAGCAAAGAAATCATATTAAAAGAAATTGTACAAGAAGTCCGTGATATCGTCCAAACGGAAAAAAACGTAACAGCAGTAATGCAACAGATTTGTGAAAAACTCCACGAGCGGATTGATGTATATGATTGGGTTGGGTTTTATCTGGATGATACCGAAACGGAGCGTCAATTAATTTTGGGTCCTTATGTTGGCCCCGCAACCGATCACACGAAAATTCCTTACGGTCGTGGAATTTGCGGACAAGTTGCCGAATCACACGAAACTTTTGTAGTGGAAGATGTAAACCAACAAGCCAACTATTTATCTTGCAGCGTAAATGTAAAATCCGAAATCGTTGTGCCGGTCATGAAGAATGGTGTTTTCGTTGCTCAGTTAGATATTGATTCCAACACTATAGCCGCTATGGATGCAACCGACCAAAAATATCTCGAAGAAATTTGTGAGATTATAGCCCCACTCTTCTAACCCCCATTGTTATATGAATTTAGGGTAGTTTTACCCTTGTAATTGGTTCTGCTTCGGAAAATCAAGTTTTTGAGAGCAGGGTATAAACCAATGTGCTACAGTGTGTAAAGATTATTTATTTTGGTAAAATCGACCTAATTGCGATTGTTTTCTAAAGGAGAATAATTATCTTTTGCGAGTAATTATTCTCCTTTAGATAGGCATGAAAACCGAGAAATTAATAGAACAAATTAAACAAAGAGGATTGAAGGTAACCCCACAGCGGGTAGCCAT
>PXCK01000085.1 GCA_003566635.1 Balneolia bacterium
GAATGAAACGGGTATTAGATGATGTCTGATTTTATTGAAATCGACTTTTGGAGTCACAAACTTCTACTAACTTCAAACAAAGCAATTATTGATGCTGAAACTAAAACGATGTTTGTGGCGGATGCTCATTTTGGCAAAGCCGGATTTTTTCAGCATGAAGGCGTTCCGGTTCCATCCGATGTTTCACGAGCCGATTACAAAACGCTATCCAAATTGATTGACAAATATGATGTAACTAAAATCATATTTTTGGGTGATTTATTTCATAACCGACACAATTCAGAATGGGATGTTTTTTCCGGTTGGAGAAACAAGCATAGTAAAATTCAAATGGTACTAATTGAAGGCAATCACGACATTTTGCCCGGAGAATTTTATCATTCAGCTTGTTTAGAAATATTACCCGAACCGCAGCCATTTGGAAATTTATGGTTAGCCCACCACGATTCAACAGCAAAAAAATTAAACAAACCGTGCCTTTTCGGTCATATTCATCCGGGTATTCGATTAACGGGTGGTGGACGGCAAAATTTGACTTTGCCGGCTTTCATAGTCTCAAAAAAAACGGTTCAATTACCGGCTTTTGGTAGTTTCACGGGGTTGGCTGTAGTAAAACCACAAAAATCAGATCGTGTTTTTGTGGTGGCTGAAGAGAAAATCTTTGAAGTTTAGATAATGTGGTTTACTTCCCAAGTAACAAGCGCAACCTTTTATCAATATTCCGGAATAAATCCATAATGACATCATCCTGCTTCCTGTGACTCTCTTCATTCCTGCTTGAAAGCTTTTCTGCAAGTAGACGCGCTACACTAAGTTGATGTTCATCTAAACGGTCTAACCTGTTTCGTACTCTTCCCAACTCCTCTTCAATTCTGCTGATATCTTTTTGTTGACCGGTAATACTTGATGTGGATTCGGTTTGCCTCATCTCGTCGATATCAAGCTCAAATCTTGATAATTGCTTTTCAGTTTTTTTGTTGATGTATGCAATTTCATCCTCTATAAGCTTGGTACGTAAATTAATTTCACGCACATTTTCTTCTACCTCATTTACTCTCTTATAGTTGCGATCAGAAGTATCTATTCGTTGTTCCAGTTCTTCTATTTTTTGGAATAATTTTTGGTTATTCCTTTTCTCACTTATTAGATTTTCAGCTAAAGCATCTATTTTCTTAGTTAGCCTATCCTCTGCATCATCAACCTGTACTCTGCCCCGGCTTCTTAGTTCAGCCAATTCATATTCAAGAGTATCTATTCGCTTAGAAACCAGTGATTGCCTCGATTCAAACTCCTCCGCAGAAATACCTGCCGCTTGCTCTTTTAGCTTTGGTTGTTCCCGGTAAGATTCTTCAACATGCTCCGGCAACGAGTCTTTCAACGATGAAACAAACTCCTGAAGCGAATGTTTTAAAGAGTCTTTAATGATACGAGCATGGGCAGATTCAACTTCTATGCTACTAAATTCATCAACTCTTAATTGAAGTGACAGTATTGTTTTACCGGTAAATAAAGTTGAATCGGCATCTAAAACCCTTTTTGTTGCAACTTCTAATTGATCGGTAATTTTTCGTGAATTTTGATGAACTTTACCGGCAAGTTTTGCAGCAAATCGTTCAATATTATCAATCTGTCTGATTCCAATATTTACAGGAGCAAGGTGAAAACAAAGTCTACGGAGGGAAGAATATTCAAGAATAATGCTGTTTAAATCTTGCTGAATAGATAAAAGAGCTTTTCGATATTGAGCATCGTTTGAAACTTCTGAAAGTTCAGCTAATACATCACTTATTCCTTTATTCTCCAACTTATTTCTGGAGAATGATCTTAAATAATGAAGCCTTCCATCTGACAAGGCAGATTGAAGCCCACCAACTTGTGTTTCAATTTGAAGGGTAAAATCATCGAACTCACGGATAAAATCCGCAGAGTTTCCGATATAATGATGAACGGTTTCTATTGGTTTTTCAGATAGGGAATACATATTTCAAAATAATTATTCTTTTTCGAAGATACGTATCCCTAACCAACTTTTTCTACAAAAACATAAAAAACAACATTCTAATAAATACGCTCATTACACTAATTACCAGAACTGCTGCCGCCAGTACCGCAAACGAATCTATTTTGTAATCTTCTACTGCCTTGGTAACTATATACATGGCAAGAAGTGCTGCAATTATACTCGAAATAATATGCGTGCCGAGCATCAAACCCAATGTGAGTGCTTTGAGTACTACAACTATCACTGCTTTTAGAATCGCAAAAGATATTAAGTATATGAAAGATGCGGAAAGTACTGTACTGGTTTTCTTCATTTCGATTCCTTCCATTCGGGTGGATACAAAATAAAATGCCAAAGTAACAATAATGTATTCTATTACGAAGCTCATAATTCAGACGATTTGGTGATAAAAACATGTATGGATAACCCAACTCGCAGAATGAGTTGGAACGTCTAAAATATTACGCTAAGTAAGGCTAATTGGTTACAACTTAGGCAAGGATAAGTTTTCTGGCCCGGATTATTCACCAAAAAATTTTCTTGGTAGCAAGGCGTAGGTGAAAAATCAGCGGAAGGGTACCTTAGTACCCTGTGCATGACTTTTTCTCCTTCAACGCAGCTAGCATGGAAATTTTGTAGCTTTCAAACCACACCCAAATTTGAGTGAGTGAGGCATTTTTCTAAATACAAAATTTTTAATAGTATAAGATTTAAATTTCGTACTTTCGTGAATAATTCGGGCTAGCTTTAACTAATTGTAGTAAACCGTTTCCCTTGCAGCGCTTTTATAAAACCGTCCATTTCCAAATCAAGTAAATCAACCAGAAGCTCATGAGTTGGTTTATTCAATCCTTCGGAAAGCTCGTCAATGTGCAATTCTTTTGAACCAATAAACTCGACGAGTTTTTTTTGAAATTCAGACAGTTTGGACATATCCGGTGTTGGTGAAGCTAACCCATTTTCTTTTTCTACTACCATTAATGCAGAAAATTCTTCAAAAATATCTTGTTCATTCATTACTAATTTTCCGGCACCCGATTTAATTAAGGAGTTACATCCCATCCCTCGTTTTGATTTTATAGTATGAGGTACCACGAAAACTTCCCTTCCCTGCTCTAAAGCTAAATTAGCCGTTATCATGCTTCCACCTGTCAATTCCGATTCTACTACCAATACTCCTTTTGACATACCGCTCACAACCCGATTTCTAGTAGGAAAGTTGGGGGCATCGGGTTTTCTACCTAATGGAAATTCAGAGATAACAGCCCCACCGGTATCAACAATTTTTTCAACAAGTTTTTTATTTTCGGCCGGGTAAATTACATCAATGCCTGAACCCAATACAGCTATAGTTGGCTTATTAAACTTCACAGCCGATTGATGTGCAATAGTATCAATCCCAAGTGCAAGACCACTAATAATCGTAAAACCTTTTTCAACAATTTTTTCTGAAAAGAATTGAGCCGCTTCTTTGCCGTAGGATGATGGTCTTCTGGTACCAATTACAGCAAAGCACAAATCGTTAAGAATGTTTCTATCACCCATACCCCAAAGCAACAATGGCGGACTGTGAATGTGACGAAGCGCTTCGGGATATTCCTCATCTGCTTGCGAAATTAACCACCATCCACCCTTCTCGGTCTTCTCCAGGATTTGATCTACTAAATCCCATTTGTCAAACTTTCTTATTCGGCCGATTATTTTTGTGCCAATGCCCGGTAACCTTTTAAATACCTTGTCGGGTGATTGAAAAATATCTTCCGGCTTTTTGACGGCACTCAATAGCATAGAGGCTTTTTGAGCCCCTAAACCATCTACAAGCAAAAGCGCAATCTGGTGCCGAATAAGGTTATTCATGTACTTTAGGAAGAGTTTTCCAAATAAGTTCTTTAAGTTCGTCTAATCCATGCCCTGTGGCGCTCGAAATATAAACTACCGGACAATCCAGTTCCGGCTCATCTTCTAATACAAAACCGGGCTGTAAATCCATTTTAGTAACGGCTATTATCCTGGGTTTCTCAATTAGGTCCTGCCGATAGTTTTTCAACTCATCCTTCAAAATTTGATACTCCGCCTCAATATCCGTATCAGATGCAATTACAAATAATAAAATATTATTCCGTTCAATATGCCTCAAGAAGCGAACACCTAAACCCTTACCCTTGTGAGCTTCTTCAATAATACCGGGGATATCAGCCATTACAAAACTTCTGAAATCCGAAAGTTGAACAACACCTAAATTTGGTTCAAGAGTAGTAAAAGGGTAATCTGCAATTTTGGGAGTTGCAGCTGATATAGATGATAAAAGGGTACTTTTCCCTGCGTTAGGAAATCCAACAAGGCCAATATCTGCTATTAGCTTTAATTCAATTTCCACTACTACTTCTTCTCCGGCTTCCCCCGGTTGTGAAAATCTTGGAGCCTGATGAGTAGATGATTTAAAAAACGCATTTCCTCTTCCGCCAATCCCCCCTTTGGCTATGACCAACTCCTGACCTTCTTCAGTAATTTCACCAATATAACGTCTTGTTTCGAACTCGTATACAACAGTTCCTAAGGGAACTTCAAGAACAACATCTTCACCATCTTTACCACTTTTATTGGCGGAACCTCCATTTTGTCCGTGAGGGGCTTTAATAAACTTTTTGTACCTCAAATCGAGAAGGGTATTCATGTGGGGATTACCCTTTAAAACTATATCTGCTCCCTTGCCGCCATCGCCACCATCAGGACCACCCTTAGGGATATATTTTTCCCGACGAAAGTGAACAGAACCTGCACCACCGGAACCGGCAGTTAGATATAGTTTTGCGTAGTCTGCAAATCGCATAAATTTTAAAATAAGCTTATAGTAATGCTACTTCTCGTAGCTTTTAGACACAACCTTTAAAAGTCTGCCAATTTTGTTTTTCATATTTGGTCGTGATACAATAAAATCAAGAAAGCCATGCTCTAATAAATATTCTGATGTTTGGAAACCATCCGGCAAGTCACGACCTATTGTTTGGCGAATTACTCGCGGACCTGCAAAACCGATAAGTGCGTTAGGCTCACCAATATTGAAATCTCCCAACATTGCAAAACTGGCCGTTACACCACCTGTAGTCGGGTTTGTCATTACACTTATGTAAGGAACACCCGCTTCAGAGAGCTTTGCAAGTTTGGCAGATGTTTTTGCCATTTGCATGAGCGACAAAACACTTTCCATCATTCTTGCACCACCTGATTGTGAAATAATGATAAGTGGGATTTTTTTCTTTAACGACATATCGATTGCCTGAGACAAAACCTCACCAACTACAGAACCCATACTACCACCAATAAACCTAAAATCCATACAGGCAATTACAACATCTAACTTCTTAAGTGTTCCTACTGCTGCTTTGGCGGCATCATTCATGCCCGTTTTGGCTCTGGTATCTTCAAGTCGCTTCGAGTATTTTTTCCTGTCAGTAAACTCAAGAGGATCCGCGGCTATAATATCATTAGCAAATTCTGTATAAGAACCTTCATCAAACAAGTAAGAGAAATATTCTTTACTCCCTACGGGAAAGTGATATCCACTAGCAGGGCAAACCCAATAATTATCTTCTAATTCCCTTCTATGAACTGTTTCTCCTGTTGTTGGGACCATAATCCAAACGCCTTCAGGCATTTCCTTCGGCGTTTCTGTTTGAATATTAGAATCTGTTCTTTTGAACCAAGACATACAAATCGATTTTTATTTCTTTAGATAATTATTTTTGCCCTATAAAATACAGAATTAATAGTGTTAGCTCCTAATCATTTGGGGTATTCATAACTTCCGGAAGCTTGTAAACAGGTTCGAAATTGTTTACGTCTGCTAAATTGGAATAATCCTGAGAATTCACCAATCCAGTTACATCAAGTAAAGACTCTGCCATGATCACATCCGATGCACTAATTATTTTTGATGATTTCCCTATATCGGGTAGTCTGTTTACACCATCACCTGCAATAATATCTCCATCTTCTACAGAATCAACAATATCAGAAATAGGTCTTGTTGCAGCGTCATTTAAAGCAAATAAATAATTAGTATCCCTATCATACTTGAATATTCTATGGTACAGATGTGTTCTGCGCGCATTAACGACTGCATGTATTCTTTTAGATGGATTAGCAATCTTAGCGGCTTTCAAAGCAATTGAGGCAAGACCATCTACAATAGAAAATGAAGCAGTTGAATTAAATAACAAACCTTTAACAAGGCTTGTTGAAATTCTTAATCCGGTAAAAGAACCCGGCCCTCCGTTAAGTACTATCTGATCAATATCATAAAATGAAATTCCCGCCTGTTCTGTTACTTCACTCACAAACATTATGGCTTTTTCTGAGTGTATTCCCATTCCTGAAGTTGACCGGCTTATAACATTTCCATCATTTAGCTTAAGAGCTACACTGCAAATTGATGTTGATGTTTCAATAGCTAATGACTTTTTTGACATAATGTTACCAGGTTGGATTTACGTAATCGGGATCTTCAATTACAAATTGCCAATTACCTCTAAAAATATTTAAGCGACCAACAAATTGAATTTCATCGGTATTACCTGCAAAATCAGCCAATAATTCACGTACTGGAACACCCGGAGACCACAAATCAAATGTTTCATTATTGATTACTACTTTAAAATCAGATGTAATTTGCGCTTCAACCAGATACAGTTGGTCGAAATAGTCAATGTTTCTAATGTCGTTTTGATAATCTACCGTTAGGGTTCTCAAACTGTTTTTATCCGGCAAAGCGTATTGCACTCTTATTGGTTTCCAGTATTCGTCGTCGGTAAAGCCGGGGTTATCAAGTGTCAATTTCTTTGATGGCTCATCATCATATACAACTGTGAACTGCATACTAATTGGCAAGTGATCGGAATATCCCCCTCCATTTTCATAAAAGTGCCACCTTCTGGGAGCGCCACTATTTTTATATACATTTTTGCCGGGGAATCTACCAACATCAAAAGAATTATCTACATATTGTATGCCATTATAATCGTATAATCCGCTTCCAATCATAATTTGCATAAGTGTACCCCAGTACCCTCTAAAAGTGTCGGATCCCCTTTCATCAACAGGTATTTCATACCAAAGATTATATACATAACTACCTTCGTAATTCTTCACAGCTCTTTCATCACCGCTAGATTTCAAAACATCGTTGACGGCAGTAGTTTCCATATAACTGTATCTGTATGATTGATTGTAATCACTATTAAAATCACCACCTAAAATATAATCTACATTTGGGTTTTCTACCCTTAACTCATTCAGTCGGTTTTTTAAGATTTGTGCATTTTGCACCCTAATTTTTTCAATTTCAGCATCAGAAGCCCTCGATCTCCAGTGATTGTTAAATAGTGCTAGCTCATATCCATCAACAACTACCCAAGTTTCTAATATTGGTCGTGCGCCCTCAATAACATGTGATTTAGTCTTTTCATGAAGAATTGGGAATCTCGAAAAAATTACATTTTTTTGAACATGACGAGGTCGATGATTCTCATCTAAATCATAAGCTACTGATACGTCGTAGCCTTTCATTCCTAAATCATACATGGCTTTAAGCAATAAATACTCAGAAGGAAGATCCTTAATATCATCATTCAATCCCGTTGTTAACATTTCTTGGATGGTAATATGCTTATATTTCTTCAGAAACTCATCGGCTGTTGGGCGCTCTCCCTCCGGATATTGTGAATAATCGCTTTCAATTTCTACAAACATAATAATATCAGGACCATTACCACTGTTGTAACGAGCCATTAAACGACTGGTTTTCTCAAGTTTTGTTAGTACATGTGCAGGTGTATATTGTGGGTTACCGTTCCTATCCGTTGGCTTGTAATCATCAAAAATAGCATAGCCATCTAAGTCAAAAAGGTTTTCAACATTGTGCACAACTAAAGTATAAGGTTGAGCATTAGACAGATTAGGTGTTAAGTTCGTAAGAAATACAACTGTGGTTATAACCGTCAGCATCTTTGTCAATTTCATAAAAAAAATCCTCATAAAAATTAAAGTAATAATCAATTTACCAAAGTTTATGGAGTGAAGCCTTGAAAATTATAACTTCAATATTGATTTAGTAAACAGTCTTAAGGCTGTAATTAGCTGTTAAATAAGGTTAAGATTATTTGCCCTCCGTTATTAAGTCAAAAAAAATGTTTTAATTATAGCATACATTAATACTGTTAGATTTTACTAACTAGTGAACAATTTTTATTTAAATATCACCATTTTATTTAGTTTCTTGCTGATTTTCGGCGGTTGCAGATCTGATATTACACAAATTTCAGGTCAGATTGATAATGGTCATTTTTCGGATATTACGCTCGTATTCCCAAAGTTGCATTATAAATATGCTTCTGAAGATGCAATTTATTTGACAACTGACAGTGATGGTCGCTTTAATTTTACAATTGATATTGAAAAACCTAAAATACTTCATTTAAGAGCATTTGGTTATGAATATCCTGTTTTCATCGAACCGGGAAGGCATCTCAAACTTAACGCTAACAGAAACTCATTCCCTTTAGACACTCAAGTTCGAGGATTTGGAAATGATTATAATACTAGATTACAATCCTTTTTAGCCAAATCACAACAATTTGATCGGCACTTGGCGACTGAAAGACGTAAAATGTTAAGAAATGATGAGCATGAACTTTTCAATGTACACAGGGTTCGTATACAATCTGCTAAGGAATACCTTAGTGGAACACCATTTGCTTTTCTAATCAAGAAATACATTGGAGAATTTTTAGTTCATCGATTAGAAGAAATAGGAGCCAACAAAAATATCCCAAATTATAGTGTCAATGCAGCAAGATCTTATGTTTTGAAAGAAGCTATGGAGTATGATTTTTTTACTTACAATAGCTTGATAGCCCAAAGGGCAGGTATAAGAGATTTTGCCGATGCATGGGTAAAAACCTTTGGAATTCAAACACAACTCGAAGAAGAATTGAGGCGAAGTCTAACCGAAAACGATTGGAAACATTTGGGTTTTCAACAGGCTAACGACGCACGCAAAATGTTGCTCGATTATATCGATGATAAAGATGCTTTAGCACATGCTCAAATGTATCTAAATGCTGAACGAATTACAGAAGCTCCATTTCAGTATGCCATTGATTACCTACTTGATTTTAACGTGAACTTTAGTGAGTACAACTCTTACGTTTCATTTTTGAATAACCTATATAAAGAAGTAGAGAAAGTACAGCCTGGCAACCGAGCTATAAATTTCGAGCTGGAGGATGTACAAGGAGACACGATTAAATTATCTAATTTAAAAGGCAGATATGTATTACTTGATTTTTGGGCGAGTTGGTGTACCCCATGTCTGGTTGAGTTTCCATATATGGAAGAGTTATATCAGAAATATTCTAAATATGATTTAGAAATCGTTTCAATTTCTATCGATGAAGATATTCAAAACTGGAAAAACGCTATAGATAGATTTGAGCACCCCTGGATACAAATACATGCCAAAGGTGGGTTTAATAATGAATTATTTAATACTTATAGAGCCGGGGGGGTGCCGTACTATATATTAATTGATCGAAATGGATACATAGTTAGCAATAATACCATAAGACCTTCATTCAATCTAATTGATGTTTTTGAAGATTTACTTCTTAATGAGCTAGATCACACGTATGTAATGCAGTAACGTATATTTCATTGATTATACTTTACTTAACGAACAAAAACAGATAACAAACTTTGCTTAGTATTAGTTTTTTGCTTATATTTTAAAGTTATTTATTACAGTATTGCAATCTGATTCGCTTTGAAACACTATTATTACTACGATTCTGAAAAAGGGGAATTTGTTAATGTGAATTATCCGCTAAGGGACAGGGTTTTTCATACAATAACAAGTTGGTTTATTATTGGAATGGTTCTATCCGGCTTCATTGTGTCCGGCTTAACATTTATTTCGGGCTCCCCTTCTGAGATTTCGCTTAAAAAGGAAAATGAAGTTCTCTTAGAAGAATTTCAAAGAAATGTTACTGTACTCTCTGAACTGCAAAACAAGATTAATACATTAGCAAACAGAGATAACGAAATATACCGAACAGTTCTTGGTTTGGATGAAATACCTGAAGATGAACGACTTGCAGGTGTTGGTGGTACAGATATGAACCCACTTTACTCTGAATTAAGGCAACCGGTTGGCGACCTGCTTCGCCAAGCTTCTCTTGAATTAGAAACTATCGAGCATCAGATTAATAACCAAGATTTGAGCCTGAAGGAAATTAAAGCTTACTACAACTATAATTCTCAGAAAATGATGAATTTACCTGTACTAAGACCTGTAGAGGGCATTATTATGAGTGGTTATGGAATGCGTATACACCCCATTTTTAGAGTGAGAAGAATGCATCAAGGGGTTGACTTTCGTGCTAGAGTTGGAACACCTGTGTATGCACCCGGTGACGGCATTATAAAACATGCAGCCAATAAGCCCGGAGGGTTTGGGCTTACAATTGAGATTGACCACGACTTTGGCTATTTAACAAGATATGCTCACCTATCCGGATTCGCAGAGGGAATTAGACCCGGAACAAAAGTAAGTAGAGGCGATTTAATTGGATATACAGGTAGAACAGGACGCGTAAATGGACCTCATTTACACTACGAGGTAATGAGAGAAGGGCAGCATGTAGACCCAATGAATTACCTGTTTGCAGATCTTACTCCACAGGAATACAGACTATTTAGGCAAATATCCGAAGATTCTTTTAGAGCTTCAGAAGATTAATTAACTCCCTAATTTTTCCAGAATTTTGTCTGAGGACCTTACGCTATTTTTCAACCATTGGGCATATAGTTCTTGCTTTTCGTCAGGATTAAGCTGCCAAATGAGCCTGTCTAATTCCTTTCTCATTCTTACAGAAAGTTCATACAGACAAATTGCTGCACTTACGGAAATATTTAAACTTTCACTAAAACCATACATGGGTATTTTTACATGTAAGTCGGCTTGAGAAAGAGTAAAGTCAGATACACCTTCTTTCTCGTTTCCCATAAATAGTGCCACAGGCTCCTCAATTACCAAATCACTAATAAGCTCAGGGTTTCCGTGAGGAGTAGTTGCTATAATACGATACCCTTTATTTCGCAAATCTGTAATGCAGTTTGAGATGGTTCTATTTTCTGTACTCTTGTAACGATGGAGTGTTAACCATTTATGTGAATTTTTAGTGACTCCATCACTAACTTTCAATATATTTTTTTGTTCAATTGTATAAACATCCTGAATACCGAAGCAATCACAACTTCTCAATACTGCACTAGCATTATGCGTTTGGTAGATGTCTTCTAATACAACTGCAATATGACGAGTCCGCAGATTTAGCATCTGCTTCATCCCTGTAATCTTTTCTTGAGTTAAGAGAGGCTCAAGAATTTTTATAATATTAGATACATTCAAATAATGAGCTTTAAGAAAGGACTATTTGTTATTTAACTCAAATCCTCTTTTCCTAATCGTTTTAATGTAATTGATATCTGTGTGACTTCGAATCTTTTTACGGATGTAGCTCATATAAACATTTATATAATTTGTTTGCTTATCAAATCCGTTTCCCCAAATAGAACTTGCCAATTCATCGATAGAAATTATTCTCTCTGGGTTTTTTAGAAAAAAGTGAATAATGTCAAACTCATTGTTAGTAAGTTCAACTTCGTTTCCATCAACGAAAAATTTTCTACTAACTACGTTTATTTCTAATTCACCATACTCAAAGATCTCTTGGGTTTTCTGAGATTTATACCTTCGAATAAGCGCCTCAATTCTAGCTTTTAACTCAAGGTTATCAAAAGGCTTTGTAAGGTAGTCATCTGCACCTATATCTAAACCACTTACTTTTATGTTAGTAGCATCGTAAGACGACAGAATTATAATCGGTGTGTTTACATTATTGGCTCTCAGCTTCTGACAGATTTCGAGGCCATCAACATCGGGCAAACCTAAATCCAAGACTATGCAGTCATAAGATTGTTTAAAACCCTTTTCTATACCTTCCAAACCTGTGAGGGCAATATCAACTTTAAAATTACTCTTTTCAAGTAAGTTTTTTACGAGAGAACCTACAACTTTATCATCTTCAACTAGAAGGATTCGCATATGATCACATTTGAGTTAGTTCTTAATAATTACTCTATTATAAGATAAGTTTTTCTTTAAATAATAGCTTCGATAATAAAAACTTAGAATTTGGAGTTTGAAATAATTTTATATCCGCATTCTTTTAGAAAAAATAATGCTTCATTAACCAATTTCAAAGTAAGTTTATGCGTCCCCGGACAAGTTACATTTTTCACATTAGCTCCTGCTTTTATCAAAGCATCAACAGAACTCTGTTGCAAATCAAGAGGTACATCTTGGTCACCCTTAGCATGGATAGAACAGATATTCATTTGATTAACTTTTTTAAGTTTGCTTTGTGAAAAAGATTCCGCTTTAATTTTACCATTAATTACTATGAGTTCGTTAGTATGTTTCCAACGAGACAAACCAAAGTATCCGGCTTGGTATCCACCCATTGAATACCCTAGAACACAGATCCTGCTTACTTTTATAAACTTTATAATATTATCAATTATCTCTTGAATAAACTCGGAGGTGTATTCGAGAGATTTAACGAACGATCCTTGCTTACCGTTATACAAATACCATGCAAAGCCCCATTTTCCTCTATGTTTAATATTTTTCAAATCTGCATAGGGTCCTTGAATGTATAGATGATAAGCTTCTAAAGAATGAAGTGCCGAAGTACTTTTTTCAAATCGATCAATATTTTGCCCATAACCATGTAAATAAACTATTAGTGGCTTTTCCTTGCTTGACCCAGTCTCAAATAGTTTATAAGGAACTTCAACCTTAAATGAAGTTTTACCCGATACAAGTACATCCATATTCTAAATTTTTATTAATTTGTTAAAATACGAAAAGTACTTCTAATATGTTAGCTCAGAATGAATTAAAATTTTGTTTCAGTTCATTGAATGATAACTTCTGGATCAAAACTTAACAATATGTCAATATTTACTTTATTTAACAAGGTGCTTTCAATTAACGTAGCCCACGTTCTCATATAAAGCACTACATCATTAACATCTTTATAATTCAGCTCTTTCCTTCTTTCTGGAGGGATAAACTTCAAAACTCGTTGATCAGATAACCTCTCCAAATGTCTGATATCATCTTGTGTAAAGCCAGCTTTATTGATTGTGTCGAAAACGTGGTCCATGGTATAGCCTGTAGATGTACAATATTCGATACTTTGATCAGTCCAATCACCTGCCCTTTCTATAGCTGCTTTATGTATTTGGGCAGGAGTCAAACTGGTGAGTGTTTGGGCTAAATGACCACAATTACAATGCCCCATATGGCACCAATTATAAGTAGCTCCTTTTTCTAATCTGTCCGCGGTTTTTCTAAGAGCATCGACAGTAACAAGGGTTTTCGAAATTTTCATAATAATATTGGGTTAGATTTATTTTATATAACCGTTGTCCAGTTTTTTTGGTTCAAAAAAAAGCCGGATTTATTCAATCCGGCTTTAAAAACCTCATAGTTAAAGATATATGTAAACTATGCTGATGCCGACTTACCCCTCGACAATAGCAATACGGCTAATACTAACACAGCAAGACCCAATAGACCGACTATTATTAACCAGTTAAATCCTGTTGGTTGAGCCGCTAAATTCCAGTTGACAAGCTTTCTATCTATCGTAGCTATATTTTCAAGAGAAAGCAAACGTCCATCAACTAAAGAAGATTGCCAATTTAACTTAACATCATTATGCCAAACATCTGCAAAGGTATTATACGCCAATAAGGTTTCTTCACTTCCTCCTTCTTCTTCAGCAATAACCATTGCATCATCAATATAATTGTTAAGAGCCTGATAGAAAGTTGAAGATGAGTTAAAATTACCCAAGCCAATATTACGGGATGAAAACGCAGCTCCAAGAGAGCGCCATAAAGACTGACTTAATCGCTCTTCCCATGCTTCGATTTTTACATCTACTTCTCTAAGACGTGGCGCTCTTTCGGCCGATGTTTCATATACATCTGCCAGCCTTGGCCCAAGTTTAGTCCAAACAGATTTAAAATCTACCAGGTTAGACTGTAACTGAAGATAATCGACACTTGAAAGCCTTGTATTGGTATCTAAAAAATTAATGTTACTTTCAACTACAGAACTAATATGACCTATAACATTATCGGGGCTTGCGCTTAGTGTAAAATCTCGTTGGTTCCCATCTCCTATAGAAATAATGTCGATATTATCATAGGCAATAAAAAGTGAATCAACCAGATTTAAAATAAATTCGTCTCTCTTTTGGAGTTCGTTTCGCAAGTTTCGAACCATAGCAGCATTAGCATTTCTATCTCGGGTCATTTCTTGAAGTGCTTGTCTAAGCGAATCTGCTCGCTGATTCGATAATCCTAACTGATCACTTAAATCAGAAACTCTTCTGTTAAGTGTATTTATTTCAGTACCTCTCTCTTCTATTGTTTGGAGATTTCTATTCGCAGCAGATGCCAATCTTCTCAGTGCATTTAATCTGTCTTGAAACGTTTCCGGATGAATAAAACGATTAATCAAATCAGCTTGATCACCGTAATCGGTTTCAAATCGGTTTATTCGTTGAATAATAGCTTGAGCCTCATCTGAGATTTCTAGTGCCTGAACAGCTTCAAGTATTGCGTTGTATTCAACTTGGTACGAACGTACTGTTTGAAAATCTGACTGCGCCACTACTTGAATATTTGATAATCCAATAAAAAGCGAAAACACAAAAGTTGTTATGAATAAAGTTTTATAATACATTTGTTTAACCCGGCTTATATTAATTTCTGATACCATCTTTAGTCAAGTTGAAAGTCCTGCTACCATCAACTAATTGCACTAATGGATTTCTTTGATTGAATGCAGGATTTGCGATTCTATCACCATTAACCCTAATCTTATTTTCTTTTTTCATTTCAGATTCACCGACACTGAATACATAAACATTCTGAAAACCCGGAGCAGTTAGAAAATAAAATCCTTCATGATTTCTAATCATGTGTACAGAAGTCCCGGCAAAGTCGTTTGCATTTATTCCTTCACTATCTAATACTGAAGATAAATTAAAGACTAAGCCATTTCTCATATCTTCAACATTAGCCTGAGAATCAGCTTCCATTACAGTTTCAATTGGTTGGGAAAAATCAACGTTTTGAATTACTAATCCACTACCACATGCAGTTAGTAGAAGTCCCCAAGAGACAACTATTCCTATTTTTAAAAATACATTCTTACTCATTATTTATTGATTTTGATATATAGTTTTATTTTTAACGATTTTTCTCGAGATACATTACATGGAAAATAAATAACCCGGATTATTCACCAAAAAATTTTCTTGATAGCAAAGCGAAGATGGAAGATGATCGGAAGGGTACCTAAGCTCCCTGAGCATGACTTTTTTATCTTCAACGCAGCTAGCATGGAAATTTTACAACATTTTGGCCTCACCCAAATTTGAGTGGGTTCGGTATTTGTCTA
This sequence comes from Balneolia bacterium, assembly GCA_003566635.1. Lineage (GTDB taxonomy): Bacteria > Bacteroidota > Rhodothermia > Balneolales > Cyclonatronaceae > PXCK01. The sequence goes on from PXCK01000085.1 coordinate 15,603, forward strand.
TACAATATTTTTATTAGTATAAGATTTAAATTTCATACTTTCGTGAATAATTCGGGATAATTCAATTGGTTGTAAAGTTTTTATTTTCAATACTTTAAAATAGAATGAATATTTAAACCTTCGGGTAAAACGTCTCTCCCATTCAAAAAAGATAATTCAATTATGAATGAGCAGGCTACAATATTGCCTTCCAACCTTTCTACCAATTGTACTGCTGCTTTAGCAGAGCCACCGGTAGCAATTAAATCGTCATGAATAAGCACTCTTGCACCTTTAGGTATTCCATCAGCATGAATTTCCAATAAATCGGTGCCGTATTCCAGTTCATACGATTGGCTTATTTTATCGTAAGGTAACTTATTCGGCTTTCTAACAGGCACAAAACCTGCACCAAGCTTTAACGCAAGAGGAGGTCCAAATATAAAACCCCTCGACTCTAAACCAACTACGTAATCAATATCATAATCTTTTACTTGTTCATAGAGTTTATCTCTTGTTAATGTTAGCAAATCCGGGTCTTTAAGTAGTGGGGTAATATCTTTAAATAAAATACCTTTTTTGGGGAAATCCGGCACATTTCTGATACCTGACTCTAATTTTTCTAACACGCTCTGCTCTCCATTATTCATTTATGTGTGCGTTTATTTTATTAATTTAGTTCGAATATATGAAATAGTAACATTTAACCTAATATAAACAACATTGAACGATTATCAAGAAAATCCATCAGCTTGGAATACTCATATTCGTTTTATGCGAACAGCCTTAGAAGAAGCTAAATTAGCAATGAGCAAAGGAGAAGTACCGGTAGGAGCTGTTATCGTAAAAAATAATATTGTAGTTGGGAAAGGTCATAATATGGTAGAAACACTTAAAGACCCTTCAGCTCATGCAGAGATGATAGCTCTTTCGTCTGCTTGTTCAACCCTTGAGAATAAGTATTTAACTGATTGTACACTTTATGTAACGTTAGAGCCCTGCCCCATGTGTACAGGAGCATTGGTTTGGTCTAAGATTTCACGAATAGTAATGGGAACTTTAGATGCCAAAGCAGGTGCTTGTGGAAGTATCTTTAATTTGGCCAACCACAATAAGTTAAACCACAAAATAGAGTTAGTTCACAGTATTTTAGAGGAAGAATCAGCGAGTTTATTGAAGAATTTTTTTCGCGATAAACGATGATGTTAGCTTTGCTTCAAATTATACAAATTATGATCACGTATATATTCTAAAACCTCGGGAATAATGTGGTCGCTATAGCCGATATTTTTTAATTCATTCCGTATTTGTGTAGAAGATATATCAATCGGGTCATGCTCAACAAACTCTACTTTAGGAAGTACTCGTTTATCTACATTTGATGTTTTATACCCCGGTCTTGCCGCCACAATTATGCCCGTTTCGTTAATCAATTCCTCAAAGTTTTGCCATTTATGGAAAACCTCCAGATTATCAGAGCCAATACATAGATACCAACTTAAATGGGTGTACTGTTCCCTTAAATTGTTGAGAGTTTTGTAAGTATAAGATTTCCCCTTAATCCTTGTTTCAAAATCGGATACAATAACGCGCTTGCTATCCTTGAATGCGAGTTCTACCATTGCAATTCGGTGAGCGTATGCAGCAAGTGCTTTACGTGTTTTAAAAGGTGGCGTTGGTGTTGGTGTTACCCAAACAGCATCTATCAATCCGGAACGCAGAAATGAATGTACAATTGATATATGACCTTTATGCACAGGATCAAATGTACCACCAAAAACCCCGACTCGTTGTATGTCGGGATCAGCTTTCATTGCGCGATGCGCGTTGAGATCTGACTAAACCTCTTGAGGCATTATCATAAAACTCTTCTGCGAGCTGTCTATTCTCCCCTCTTGGGAAAAGTTGCAAGTAAGTTTCGTAAGCATCAACTGCTTTTTGAAATCGTTCTTCTTGTCTGGCAGGCACGCTATTTTCAGCAAATGTGGTATATGCTCTAATTTGATTTACGAGTGCAAGTTCGGCCCATTTTGTCTCAGGGAATACTTCTAGTGTTAAACCATAATAAATAGCAGCTGCATTATAATATCTTAAACGGTAGAATTGCTCAGCAGCTCTAAACGATTTCTTAGCCAGCTTAATACGCATCTCCTCAATCAACTCTACTGCTTCAGGAGCACGCTCAGAACTTGGATACCTACTTATGAAAAGCTGGAATGCTTCAATTGCACGATACGTATCACTTTGATCAAGGTTATACCTTGGGCTCAACCGATAATATGAGAAACCCTCCATAAAGTCGGCTGTCTCTCTTCGCTCAGAACGTGGGTTGAATACAGAATATCTTTGAAATTCAGCGGCAGCAAGTATGTATTGACGGCTATCAAAATAACTTTGAGCAGCCATAAACTGAGCATCCTGGCCAATTTCAGTACCTCTACCAATAGAAACAACCGTCTCAAAAGCGTTTGCGGCATCGCTGTATCGGCCTCTTTCATACAATGCCATAGCTTTTTCGAAAGCTACTTCAAGTGTATCACCCGGACGGATAAGGGATCGTTGGCTACATGATGCAAAAATTAGACCGGCAATTAAAAGGATAATAGGAAGTGACGAACGCATTAAAATAATCTGCTCTCTGTTGGTTAAGTTTGTCTGGTTTTTAACTTGTCAAGTAATTCTTTGATTGAATCTTTAAATGGACTATCACTAAAAGATTCCAGTGCTTGAAGGGCATTAATATACAGATTTTTTATGTTTTTTTGAGTATCTGATATAACACCCAGCTTATCAAACATATCAACAACGTATTCTACATCGGTTTCAGTACAATTTGGGTTTTGTAAGATAGAAATGATTTTAGATTTTTCTTCGGATGTGGCCCTCTCTAAAGCCAAAATGGTAAGAATTGTTTTCTTTCCTTCATAAATATCTCCTCCTTTACGTTTACCAAATGTATCGGGGTTGGCTATAGCATCAAGTAAATCATCCTGGATTTGAAATGCAATTCCAGCATTCATACCAATAGTACCCAGTTGTTGGATATTTTCCTGACCTGCACCGGCAATTACACCTCCCATTTGTAGAGACGCCTTAAGCAAAGCTGCTGTTTTTTGGGATATCATATCAATGTATTCGTCCTTTGTTACTTCTAACATCGCTTCGAAATCCAAATCTTTGGCTTGTCCTTCACATACAATTCGAGCAGCTTCAGCAAATAATTTATGGAGCTCAGGGAAAATAGATGGAGCGAATCCGTTCAATTCATTGTAATAGTATAGCTCCTCAAATGCAAGCGTAAACATAACGTCCCCACTTAAGATAGCTGTGGCCTCATCCCAACGAGAGTGTACGGTAGGCTTACCTCTTCTGCTGGTTGCTCCGTCCATAATGTCATCGTGAATCAGCGTAAAGTTATGAAGTAACTCCACAGCAGCTGCGGCTGGAATAGCTTTTTCCGGATTTCCACCGGCCAAACCACAACCTAATAAGACCAATTGCGGCCTAACTCTCTTTCCACCCAACTCAAGAATATATTTTACAGGATCATATAAACTCGAAGGTTTTTGGGGTATGGGTAATTTTGAAAGATATTTCGCAAACTTTGCTGATATACTGTTTTCAGTAAAAGAATTCATCAAGATACTTAACGTTTAATAATCAATGACTTGTTTAACATGCTTGGTGTTTTTGTACCGGTTAAGCACATAATTGTTTTAAAATCTTTTTGGATATTTTCGAACCATTTTGATAACGAATCTAAGCCCCCATCGATTATTGACTGAACAACGGGTTGAGCAGCTGCAGTAAAATGTGCACCAAGACATAAAGAAACAATTATATCATGAGCAGTTCGAATACCGCCCGATGAAATTATTTGAATATTTTCAATTTCCTCAGAAAGATATGATTCCAAAATGTGTGATGTTGGCAATCCCCAATCATCAAAATAATTTCTTTGTCCTTTTCTAAGATTTTCAACTTTGGACCAGCTTGTACCCCCTGCACCGGATATATCAATACATGATACACCAACATTAATGAGTTTTTTGGCTACGGATGTGTCAATTCCTGCACCGGTCTCTTTCACAATTACAGGTAACTCAGTAGACTTAACCAAATTTTCAATTCCGGCTAAAACGCCTTTAAAGTTTCGATCACCTTCCGGTTGCATCAATTCTTGCAGCGGGTTTAGATGAATAATAACCGCATTGGCTTGTATTGAGTCAATCATCAATCTAATTTTATCTAATTCAAAATTTTGAATTAGTTGACATCCACCAATATTAGATGCTACAAATGCATCCGGGGCTATTTTTCGAACAACTTTAAACGATTCAGAAAGAGAAGGGTCTTCCAGCATAATACGTTGGCTACCAACTCCAAAGGGTAAGTTATAGTGTTGGCAAAACTCAGCGATGGTACGATTAATTTCGCCACCTTTATCGTATCCTCCCGTCATGGATGAAATAAATAAGGGGAAAGCGAAAGTCCGACCTAACAATTTAGCCTTAGTTTCAATTTCATCAAAGTTGATTTCAGGCAAGGCATTATGACGAATCAAATAAGAATCAAAACCGGAAGAAAAGGAATAGGCAGATTGGTCATTAAGTGTCAGATCGACATGATCTTTTTTTCGGTTTTGAATACTCATATAGTTTTATTTAGAATGAAAATACGGGTAATCAAATTAAATAGGAACCGCTATTAATATGAAAGGTTTGTCCAGTCATATGTTTAAAATCACCTTTTGCTAAAGTGAGTATGAGCTTCCCAACTTCTTCTGGTGGAACTATATCGTTCAAGACTAAACCTTTAGTAAGGTATTCCTTGCCATAAACATCTATTGATTCACGGGCCATGTCCGTTTCTACAAAACCGGGCGCTATTGAATATGCGTAGATACTATCTTTTCCATATCCTCTGGCAATAGTTTTCGTTATGGCGATCATTGCAGCTTTACTGGCCGCATAAGCAGGATAGTCAGCGGTTTCACCTCTATACGCCGCTCTTGATGAAACATTTATAATGATTCCCTGTCGCCCGGCCTTTATACAAGATTCTATAAACCACTTAGACAACAGTGTTGATGTGTTCAAATTGACTTGTAAGGTTTTATTCCAATTTTCATTCCACTCTTCATCACTTACCTGAAACGATGCCGGATAGAAAACACCGGCATTATTTACAAGTACATCAACAGGAATATTATTTGTGAAATATTTTTTTAAAGCATAAACTTCCTGTTCTGAAGATAAATCAGCTTTTACAGGATTGAATTGCTTTACATAACCATCAATTTGGGGAGCTGTTTTATTGAATACACCGGTTACATTCCAACCTTGGTTTAGAAATAATGATAATGCAGATGCGCCTATTCCCCTACTACAACCGGTTAAAAACGCATTTTGCATTATGCTTATCTTTTAGAACCTTTTGGTGCTCTATAAACCGGTACAAAAGAGCAAGCCTCACCATACATAATTCTATCCGCAACGTTAATAAGATTGCTTGTTGCCTTTAAGTAAAGCGAGGGATGCAACTCCGAGTCGCTACATCCTTTAATAAGTACTCTTTTAGATTGGTACGCGCTCCAATCATGGTTCTCAACAGCTTGATTCATTAGTTGGAAACGAACCTCATCAGCTTTTCCGAAATAAACTTTAGCCCCTAATGGAGCAGCATGTGCAACAATGAGCATGTAAGCCCAATGTGCAATAATAGCATCTACGGAACAGTGTACCGCAATGATTTTATTTTCGAATTGAGACCAATCAAGTTTTTTTAAATCTTCCCTAAAGTCTTTTTCTTTCAAAATCATCTCCATAAAGAGATAATCTTTTAAATCGAAAGAAACGATTTCTTTCTTTGGCTCAAAAGCTTGTAAATCAATCGTTATTAGACCGGATTTCGCAACTTTGTTTTCAATCAATTCCATATTAGAAGGGTTTTAAACTGCAAATGATTCGCCACAAGAGCATGTTCTACTGGCATTTGGATTCACAAAGTGAAATCCTTTTCCATCTAAGCCATCGGTGTAGTCTAGCTGTGTGCCAGCCAGATACAAAAAACTTCGCATGTCAACCACAACTGTAAGGTCACCAATCTCCAAAACTTTTTCTTTGGCATTAGGATCAGCTTCTTCTTTGTCGAATTCTAACTTATACGTTAAACCGGAACAGCCCCCACCTATCACACCTACACGTAATCGTGCATCTGCAGAATGATTTTCTGCATGCCTGATTTCTTCAATTTGGCTAAGTGCTCTTTCGCTTATTGTAATTGGCATAAATTAAAATCCTAAACAGATTTTATTTCAATTTCCGGGTGAATACGCTTTACCATACTTTCAATGGCGTATAATGTACCTGTTGTAGCAGTTGGGCATGTACCACAAGCTCCCTGATAGTGAACCTTCAGGATGTTATCTTCTAACCCCATCACCTTCAATCCACCGCCATCGGCTAGCAGATATGGTCTTACTTGTTCGTCTAACATAGCGTTAATTTCAACTAATCTGGGGTCATTTTGAGCTTCTTTACTAGCATGAATTTCGTCACTATCCGTATCTAACTGCCCCACTGCTTCTGCTTCGCGAATTGGTGGCGCTAATTTACGAAGTAAATCATTCCAATCTGCTTCACCATCTTGTGTAATGGTTACGTATTTATCTACATAATAGACCGAAATAACATGATCTATTTCAAAAAGTTGCGTAGCAAAAGGATCTTGCGAGGCTTCTTCTGCATTTTCGTAAGAGCGTGTTACACCCTGTGAAATATTATCCTTCAATACAAATCGAATTGCATTTGGGTTCGGAGTGCGTTCTATTTCTGCTATCTTTGGCATAATTCTTTAATTATTCAGTCGTTACTTCGTCTTTATTTTCAAGAGCCGCATTTAACGTGTGCCACGCTAATGTTGCACACTTAACACGAGCCGGTAAATCTTTAACTCCGGCAAAAACCTTAAGTCTGTTGTTTAAAGCCTTATCATCTTCACTTTTGCCGGTTACTAAATCATGAAACCCATCAAACATTTCGTGAGCTTCTTCCAGTGATTTTCCAATAAGTAGTGTCGTCATAATGGAGGCTGATGCTTTTGATATAGCACAACCATCACCTACAAAACTTACATCCTGGATTACATTATCATCACTTACAGTTAAGTATAAGTCCAAACGGTCACCACAAAGTGGATTATGTCCCTTTGCACTATGCGTGGGTTCATCAATAACCCGATAATTTCTGGGCTTTTTGTTATGATCAAGAATTACTTCCTGATATAAATTTTTTGTTCTGCTAGTTAACATCAAATAAATCCGTCACTTTTTTTAGTGCAAGTACCAATGCATCAATCTCTTCAAACGTATTATAGAAAGACATAGAAGCTCGGGTAGTCGCCGGAATACCATATCGCTGCATTACAGGTTGGGCACAATGGTGACCAGTGCGAACAGCTACAGCTTCTTCATCTAAAATAGTACCAATATCATGAGGGTGAACCCCATCAATAATAAATGAAATTAGCGAAATCTTATTCTCTGCAGTACCAATAATTTTTAGACCAGGAACATCTGAAACTTTATCTGTAGCATATTCGAGCAATTTTTGCTCGTAACTATGGATAAATTTTTTGTCCTGCTCATTAATATATTTGGCTGCAGCACCCATTCCAATCACCTGTGCAATAGCCGGTGTTCCGGCTTCGAACTTGAAAGGAGCTTCATTGTATATTATTTCATCAAAAGAAACAGACAGAATCATGTCGCCACCACCTCTGTATGGATCCATGACATCTAATAATTCTTTGCGTCCGTACAGTAGTCCGGTACCGGTTGGGCCGTGCATTTTATGTCCGGAAAAGGCATAAAAATCACACCCAAGAGTTTGCACATCTACCGTTAGGTGAGCACAAGCTTGTGCCCCATCAACAACTGTAATAATACCTCTTTCCCTGCATGTTTCGGTAATTTTTTCTATTGGGTTTATCGTACCCAACGCGTTTGAAACATGATTTACAGCAACAATTTTCACATCATCATCTAAAAGATCATGAAATGTATCTAAGTCAAGTTCACCTGAATCTGTTATAGGTATTACAACGATTTCAACGTCATGCGATTTCGATAACATGTACCAAGGTACAATATTTGCGTGATGCTCCATATTTGACACCAAAATTTTATCGCCTTTTTTCAAAAACTTTTTGGCGTAAGAGTGCATCACCAAATTAATAGAATCGGTTGTACCAGACGTAAAAATGATTTCTTTGGTAGAAGAAGCGTTTATGTACTTCTTTAACGTTTCCCGCGCCTCCTCGTAAAGATCTGTTGATTCCTGGCTTAATGTATGAACTCCACGATGCACATTCGAATGATGGTAAGTATGATAAGCCGATATGGTATCAATTACTTGTTTTGGCATCTGAGTTGATGCACCATTATCAAGATAGACCAATGGCTTATCATTAACCTTACGGTTAAGGATGGGGAAATCACGACGAATCTCGGCGATTCGTCGTTTCATTTCATTCTCTGTGTTAATACCGTTTTTTTTATGTTCGAATGTTACAGACATTAATTTTTTAACTTTCTAAGTAAGTTACTTCAACATCACTGTCGGTCGTAAGCTCAGCAACATCATGGCTTAATTTTTCTCTCAAGCTTGCTACCGGAAGGTTCTCAATTACATCTAGTGCAAAGCCGTAAGTCAATAATTGTTGAGCTGTAGTTTTACTTAGTCCTCTACTTTGTAAATAAAACATTTCATCTTCAGATAACTGACCAATTGTGGCTCCGTGGCTACATTTAACGTCGTCGGCAAAAATTTCCAACTGTGGCTTTGTAAACACTTCAGCTTTTTCGCTCAGTAATAAATTTCTATTCTCCTGAAAGGAATCTATTAACTGGGAATCCTTTCTGACAAAAATTTTACCATTAAATACAGATTTACCTTTACCGGAAGCAATTACTTTGTGCAACTGATGGCTGGTACAATTTTCTTTAAGGTGATCCATAATACTATGTGTATCTGATACCTGATTACCATTTACAATCACCAGTCCATCTAAAGTAGCATGCGCATTTTCTGAGTCTACCAATGCCATTGGCTCGTTTCTGAACAAAGCTGCACCTAGCGAGATAGTGTAAGCATTATAGTTACTTCCTCTTGCTAATAAAGAAGCGGTCCTGCTTATGTGTGTTGCTTTGGTACTTTCTCTTTGCACTTTAATGTGAGTAACGTGAGACTCATCTGACAAAACGGTTTCAGTTACCGCATTCATAAAGTAGATTGATTCTTCTTTACCAACGAAATCTTCAACGATAGTCATATCACTATGGCGCTCAGCAAAAATAAAGGTACGAGCATTCGAAAAGATGTTTTCATTAGCATCTGTAGCATAAAGTATCTGCAGCGGAGCTTCTACTTTTAATTCTTTTGGAATGTAAACGATTACAGTTTCACGGACCATAGCCGTATTAAATGGAACAAATGCATCTGACTTATAAGTTGCAACATTGCTGTAGTGCTTTTCAAAGGCCTCAACAACGTGAGCCGGTGCATCACCAAGTTTTCCGACAAAGCATCCTTCCGGCAGACCTGAAACATTTGACAAATCATCACGATAAAAACCATTAACAATAACAATGTGGGATGCATCAGCTTCCTTAAGGATATAATTTTTTATATCTATGGAAGTGACGTCACCTGATTTCGCAGCTACGAAATTATTTGATGTCAGAGGCTTTAGCGAGATTTGTCTCCAATCCTCGTCTTTGGATGTCGGGAATGGGATAGATTGTACTTGATTGTAAGCATTTTGCCTGGCAGACATAAGCGACTTATTCGCCGCCGTATTAACCAGAGCATTATCTACTAATTCTAATAACATAGATTTAAGTTTTTATTGGTTAATACTAATTAGGCTTCGCCGTTTACGAGTTGATCTTTCATTAACCAATCGTATCCTTTTTCTTCAAGTTGCAGGGCTAATTCTTTACCACCAGATTTAACAATTCTGCCATTAATTAAGACATGAACTTTATCGGGTGTGATGTAATTAAGAATACGTTGATAGTGCGTTACCAACATGAAGGCATTTTCGCTATTACGAATCTTATTCACAGCATCTGATACAATACGAAGAGCATCAATATCCAATCCTGAATCAGTTTCATCCATTAATGCAAGCCTGGGCTCCATAGAAGCTAGTTGAAGAATCTCATTTCTTTTTTTCTCTCCACCGGAAAAACCTTCATTCACGCTTCTATCAAGGAATTTGTCATCCATTTCAACAAGCTTTAGCTTTTCTTCGATAAAATCTTCAAATTCAAGTGGGTCTAATTCATCTATCCCTCTTTCACTACGAACAGCGTTTACTGCCTGTCGAATTAGCATTGAATTGCTAACTCCCGGTACTTCTACAGGGTATTGGAAAGCAAGAAAGATACCCATGCGAGCGCGCTCATCAGGATCCATCTCCAAAATATCTTCACCTTCAAACAAAATCTGTCCACCGGTTACTTCATAAGCAGGATGTCCTGCAACAATTTTGGCAAGCGTACTTTTTCCGCTTCCATTAGGCCCCATAATAGCATGAACCTCACCTTTGTTAATTTCAAGGTTTATACCTTTGAGGATTTTTTCCCCTTCTACGGTTGCATGTAAGTCAATTATTTTTAACACGACAATAGTTATTTATAGTGTGAATATTTATTTCTTAAAATTTTTGATGGATTAACCAACGCTGCCTTCAAGCTTGATAGCCAATAATTTTTGTGCTTCGACAGCGAATTCCATTGGTAATTCCTTGAATACTTCTTTACAAAACCCATTGATAATTAGTGAGATAGCATCTTCCTCGCTCATACCTCTGGATTGTAAATAGAAAATTTGATCTTCTCCAATTTTGGAAGTTGTTGCTTCGTGCTCTATAGAGGAAGTATTATTTTTAGATTCGATATATGGGAATGTGTGTGCCCCACAGTCACTACCTATCAACATAGAGTCACATACAGAATAATTTCTTGAACCATTAGCCTTAGGTCCGATTTTTACCAAGCCACGATAACTATTTTGTGATTTACCGGCAGAGATACCTTTAGATACTATCGTACTCTTGGTGTTTTTTCCGAGGTGAATCATTTTGGTTCCTGTATCGGCTTGTTGCATATCATTCGTTAGGGCAACAGAGTAAAACTCCCCAATTGAGTTGTCACCTTTTAAGATTACACTTGGGTACTTCCAGGTTATTGCAGAACCGGTCTCAACCTGTGTCCACGAAATTTTGGAATTAACCCCCTTACAAATTCCGCGTTTGGTTACAAAGTTATAAATACCACCTTTACCGTTTTCATCGCCGGGGTACCAATTTTGAACGGTAGAATATTTTACTTCAGAATTGTCAAGTGCAACAATTTCTACTACTGCAGCATGCAATTGGTTAGTGTCGAACATAGGTGCTGTACAACCTTCCAAATAGCTTACGGAAGCCCCTTCTTCTGCTACAATTAAAGTGCGCTCAAACTGACCTGAGTTTTCGTTGTTAATTCTAAAATAGGTTGAAAGTTCCATAGGACACTTTACACCTTTAGGAACAAAAACGAAGGAACCATCGGAAAAAACCGCTGAGTTAAGGGCAGAGAAAAAATTATCACTACTTGGTACCACAGAACCTAAGTATTGCTTCACTAGCTCAGGATAATCTTTTACAGCCTCTGTCATTGAGCAGAAGATTACTCCGGCTTCTTTTAATTTTTCTTTAAATGTAGTTGCAACAGATACACTATCAAATACAGCATCTACTGCAACACCGGCCAACATTTTTTGCTCACTTAATGGAATGCCCAACTTCTCGTAAGTTTCAAGAATTTCGGGATCAACTTCATCTAAGCTGTTTAACTTTGGTTTTTTCTTAGGCTGTGAGTGATATACAATTTCCTGATAATCAAGTTTCTCATATTCAACGTTTGGCCATTCTGGTTCTTCCATCTCAAGCCAGCTTTTATAGGCTTTCAGGCGAAACTCCAGCATAAATTCAGGTTCGCCCTTGATTTCAGAGATTTTGCGAATAATATCTTCATTTAACCCTTTTGGGAAATCTTCATACTGAATGTCGGTCTTGAATCCATATTTATATTTTTTCGATGCAGCTACTTCTACTGCTTGTGCTTCACTAAGTGTGGACATATGAAGTTGATTTTTTATTTATATTAGTTAGTTCCAAAAAAAGCTCTCAGGAATAATTTATATCTGAGTGTGAGTCATTTTACTGTGGAATAGTTACCTCAAAGATAAGGTTTAAATTCCTTAATTCGAAACAATCTAAATAAAAATAACATTCCAAAAGATGACTTTTTTGTTAGTCCTTAAATCGGTTAAGTAATAATAAAATAATAATGCTAGGAATTCATTTATACATTTAGCAATTAGCTGCAACACCGAACTATACATACGCAAATTACTGTTACATCGTCTCAATTTTATTAACTTCTATTTAAAAGTGTTTCATGGGTTTAGACACCATAAAAAAATCAATATTTAAAACTTTTTCAGCCTCCGAATTAGATTCAGCTCTAAAGAAAGATTACCCCTTATTCTTAAAAAATGTCAGTGGCTCACTCATTTCATTTATTTGTAACTATCTGTCAGAAAAAGAAGACACGTTATTAGTTATACTTCCCGATGAAGAAAAGGCACGATTTTTAACAGGTGACTTATTAAATATGGGTTTGGAAGACACCCTGTTTTTTCCCACTTCCAATAAAAAGCCCTACCAATCTGTAGACGTTGCAGAATCCCAATCGCTGGTTGAACGTGCTGAAGTGCTTGATGCCGTGATAAACGATACTGTAAAGGTTTTGGTAACGAGTGCTCAAGCTCTTTCCGAAAAAGTAATTTCACCCAAAAAGTTTAAAGATTCGTCTATAGATATTCATAAAGGAGAGGAGTATTCTATGGATGCCCTTAGAGAAGAGCTGCTTGATAACGGTTACGTTGAAGTTAAGTTTGTTGACAGGCCGGGTGAAATTGCAGTGAGAGGTGGAATTTTTGATGTTTTCCCGCTTTCCGGCGACTACCCTGTTCGTTTTGAGTTTTTTGGAGATGAAATTGATTCCATTCGTCACTTTGATGCAGATTCACAGCGCTCCATTTCTTTTTTGAACACTGTAAAAATTGTTCCTAATTCAACTGTATTCCATTCGACGGGTCGCGAACATCTACTTAATTATTTTTCAGATAAAACTACCATCTTATCCATAGATGCGCTACTTTTGGTATCTGAAACCAATAAGGTTTTTGAAACGGCTGATACCATCTACGGGAGCTTGAAAGACAAGGCAGACGATATAAATGAGGGTCACCCCCTTCCCAACCCTTCGGATTTATTTACTACTGGAAGTCATTTAATTAAGCAATTAACCCATTTTAAAACGATCTATTCAGGAACTTTAAAACCGGATTTTGTAGAAAACCTAAATGAAATTGATTTTAAAACGAAGCGACAACCCGAGTTTAGCAGCACTATTAAACTGCTGAAAGAAGAGATCACCCAAAATTCAAAAGCTGAAATTGAAACATATATTTTATGTGATAGTGAAGGACAAAAAGAACGCTTCGAAGAATTATTGGGGGATCCGTCAATCACGTATAATTATTTTCTAAGCACAGAAACCCTTCATGAAGGGTTTATTTATGAAGATGCCGGCATTGCAGTTTTTACTGATCATCAGATTTTCAACCGTTATCACAGACCAAAAGTCAAAAAGAGAAAAGTTACAGGTGGTATTTCCTTTAAAGAACTAAAAGACCTGAATATTGGCGATTTTGTTGTACACGTAGATTTTGGTATCGGAAAGTTTGCAGGTTTCAAAAAAATAAAAGTAAAAGATACCACTCAGGAAGTTGTTGTATTAAAATACTTGAATGACAGTATTTTATATGTGAATGTATCGAATCTGTTTAAAATTCAGAAATATTCCGGCAAAGACGGGCATCAACCAAAAATAACCAAACTTGGCGGAACCGAGTGGGCCAGAAAAAAAGCCAATGCAAAAGCACGTGTTAAAGATATAGCGCGCGAGCTGATTCGTCTCTACGCTCAACGAAAACTACAAAAAGCACATAGCTTCCCCCCCGACAACTATATGCAAACCGAAATGGAAGCTGCTTTTATGTTTGAAGAAACTCCCGATCAAATGAAGGCCATAGAAGACGTAAAAGCCGATATGATGGATGAGAAACCAATGGATAGGCTTGTTTGTGGTGATGTAGGTTTCGGTAAAACTGAAGTCGCTGTACGGGCAGCTTTTAAAGCTGCGTTAGATAGCAAGCAAGTTGCTGTATTGGTACCAACTACTATTCTTGCAGATCAACACTTCAAGACATTCAAAAGAAGAATGGATCTATTTCCTATAAATATTGAAGTTTTATCACGCTTCCGTACCAAAGCCGAGCAAAAAATAGTTCTTGAAAAAGTAAAAAAGGGCGAAGTTGATATTCTGATTGGCACCCACCGAATAACCTCAAAAGATGTTGAGTTCAAAAACCTTGGGTTAATGATAGTTGATGAGGAGCAGCGATTTGGCGTGTCAACAAAGGAAAAAATTAAACGTTTTAAGGCTTCGGTTGATGTACTCACCCTCACAGCCACTCCGATACCAAGAACACTTCAATTCTCCTTAATGGGAGCTCGGGATTTGAGTGTCATCAACACACCACCCGAAAACCGTCAACCGGTTCAAACAGAAATAATTAGTTTTAGTCAGGCTCGTATTCAGGATGCAATTATTTATGAAATCAGCCGGGGTGGTCAACTCTTTTTTATCCATAATCGTGTTCAAAATATTGAAGAAGTAAGCAATATGATAATGGATATGGTGCCGAATATTAAAGTTCGTTATGCACATGGCCAAATGAAGCCTTCTGAATTGGAAAAAATCATTTATGATTTCTACAATCATAAATTTGACGTACTTGTTTCAACAAATATTGTAGAAAATGGGATCGATATTGCCAATGCAAATACCATTATAATTAATCATGCCGATCGATTTGGACTAAGTGAATTACATCAACTAAGGGGAAGAGTTGGAAGATCAAACCGTAAAGCATTCTGTTATCTGGTTTCTCCGCCATTTGAGGTGTTGACTATGGAATCCAGAAAACGACTAATGGCTCTGGTAGAGTTTGATAGTCTTGGATCCGGTTTTAATATTGCCATGCGCGATTTAGATATACGTGGAGCTGGCGATATTTTAGGTGGCGAACAAAGTGGTTTCATTGCAGATGTTGGGTTCGAACTCTATCAAAAAATATTAAACGATGCTGTGAAAGAACTTAAGCAAAGTGAGTTCAGTGACATGTTTGAAGATTTCCAACCAGGAGTTGAACTACCGGAAACTACAGTGGAATTCGATTTGTCGGCAATGCTACCTTCTTACTACGTTTCTGACAATGTTGAAAGATTAAATCTTTACCGAAGGTTGTCTTTAGCGAATGATGAAAAAGATATTGACAATTGGCGTCAGGAAATTGAAGATCGATTTGGAAAACCTCCGGAGGCTTCCGAACATTTAGTAGATGCAACCCGCATTAAGCTATTTGCAAGTCAGCTTTATATTATTAAAGTAACCGTAAGAGCCGGAAAAATGTGGTTGGTGTGCCCTGATGGTAATTCAGAAGCAGGCAAAGAGTTCTATGAAAAAGGAAAAATGCAGGAAATTATTGCACGCATACAAGAGACTGGTAACGAACTACAAATAACCCAAAAAGATAATACAGTCAGATTGGTTG
Source organism: Balneolia bacterium (assembly GCA_003566635.1). GTDB lineage: Bacteria > Bacteroidota > Rhodothermia > Balneolales > Cyclonatronaceae > PXCK01. Next base: position 31,379 of record PXCK01000085.1, read on the forward strand.
TATCTTCAATATCAGGCTTGAAAGAAGCAGCATTGTTTTTAAATACGCTTAATCAATCTTTTAAGGGTAATGAATTAAAAGTAGTAGAGTAAACATCTACTTTTATTTACCCGGTTCTTTATCAGCTTTTGAGTCGTTTTGAGAAGATTCATCGGCTTCAACAACATCCGATTGAGATGATTGTTCTTCCTCCTTTGGGGGTTCAGCATTTTCCGGGGTTTGATTAACTCCGTTCTTTTGGGCTGATTTTTCCTTAATCTCACGAATTTTTTGAACTTCCTCTAAAGTGATATGGTAATTACCGTGTGGCCTATCACCTAATAACTCAACAAGATCATTAGAATTGAGAATTTCTTTTTTGAGGAGTAGCTCTGCCATTTCAGTAAGTTTGGAGCGATATTTCTCTAATAGCTCGCGGGTACGGGTGCGACACTCCTCAACTATTTGTTGAACTTCCTGATCAATAATATGAGCAGTGGTTTCGGAATATTTTTTGTTAAATCCAAATGCACCGTCCTGGCTGTTGGAGTCGTAAAAAGATAAGTACCCGACTCTGTCGCTCATACCATAGACTGTAACCATAGCTTGAGCCATATTTGTAATTCTCTCAAGGTCGTTTTGAGCACCTGTAGAAATTTTTCCGAACTCAATTTCTTCTGCTATACGCCCGCCTAAAAGCGCACATATGCGATCCATTAATTCTTCTTTTGTCATTAAAAAGCGATCTTCCAATGGCGTTTGCAAGGTATAACCTAAAGCAGCTAAACCTCTGGGAACGATACTCACCTTCATAACCGGATCTGTATGTTCTAAGTACCACCCAACAATTGCATGACCTGCTTCGTGGTAAGCAACAATTCTTCGTTCGTTTGGACTAATAATTTTGTTCTTCTTTTCAAGACCTGCAACCACTCTTTCGATTGCATCCTGGAAATCTATCATTTCAACAGCTTCTTTGCCTCTTCTGGCTGCAAGAAGTGCTGCTTCGTTACACATATTAGCTAGTTCTGCTCCTGCAAAACCGGGAGTTTGAGAAGCAAGCAAAGAGGCATCTATATCGTCAGAAGTCTTAATTTTGTTAAGATGTACTTTCAATACAGCTGTACGACCTTTTAAATCAGGTTTATCAATAAGAATTTGTCTGTCAAAACGACCGGGGCGCAATAGTGCAGAATCGAGTATGTCCGGACGGTTTGTAGCTGCCATAATAATAACACCTTTTTCGGTGTTGAAACCATCCATCTCCGATAAAAGCTGATTCAATGTATTTTCTCTTTCATCGTTAGATGCAGCCATTGCACTTTTTCCACGACTACGACCGATAGCATCAATTTCATCAATAAAAATAATACAAGGAGCCTTTTCCTTCGCTTGTTTAAATAAATCACGGACACGTGCCGCACCTACACCCACAAACATCTCAACGAAGTCGGAACCACTTAAACTAAAAAAAGGAACATCAGCTTCGCCTGCAGTCGCTTTTGCCATTAACGTTTTCCCGGTTCCGGGAGGCCCTACAAGTAATACACCTTTGGGAATGTTTCCACCAAGATTGGAAAACTTTTGAGGATTTCGGAGAAATTCTACAATTTCTTCAACTTCTTCTTTTGCCTCTTCAAGACCGGCAACATCTTTAAATGTCACCTTGTTCTCACTTTGTTTGTCGTAAAGTGCAGCTTTGTTTTTCCCGATATTTAAAACTTGCTGACCAGGATTCATTCTACGGAGAATAAACAGCCAGAAAATTATGATTATAGCAATGGGAATGAGCCAGATGAAAATACTACCAAACCAGTTTTCATCAATGCGTGCATCGTATTTTACACCATGTTCATCAAGGAGAGGTCGAATTTCATCTCCCTCAATCATAGTTGCTGTAAATCGATTTCCCGGTTCACTTTGCGAAAACTGCCATCTCGGTTGTTCTGTATCCGGCCTTCTTCCTACAAAACCTTCATCTACGGCTTCCTGGCGATAAACACCTTCAATTTTGGCGCCATTAACTATGGTAATTTTTTCGACATAACCTGCCTCAATATGTTCTAAAAGCTCGCTGTATGTTACTTTTGTAGATGGCTCTTGAGAAAATGCAAAAATTTGGATAGCTATTAAACCAACAAAGATTGCAACATAAATCCATATTGGAAATCGAGGTACTCTGGGTTTTTGCTCTTCCGGTTTTGGTGTATTTGTTTTTTGATCGGACATTTAAACAGTTTAAGAATCTAAAAAATTGCCGTATTCATAATCTTTATAAACCATATAATATACTTAAACATTCAGCCAATTGCTTATTATAAGACAATACTAGACGGCGGTTTTATTTGTTACTGTAGAATTAAAAAAATACTTTACAAGTATATACGTAACGAAGACGACTTCCTATTTGTTACCTGCTTTAAGCTGAATTATGCAGTTAATAGTGCAAGGTCATTATACTTCCTTCAGCTGTTTGCATTTTAACACCTTCGTCTTTGTTTACGACTTTTCCGATAACTACAAAGTCTTTAAATGCTTTAGCAAAGCGCTCAACCTCTTTCTCAGGCAGAGTAAATAAAAGCTGAGCATCTTCGCCTCCAAAGAGTATAAACTTATCGATATCTTCTTCAAGCTCATCAGCAGCAGCGCGTGTTTCGGGTAAAACCGGTATAGCAGCTTCATATATCCTGGCACCAACGCCAGAAGCATTGCATAGGTCAAGCAAATTATGGTTGAGACCCTTGGTAATATCAATCATTGCATGAGGTGTAACTAAGTTTTGGCTAAATGAATTGATCAAATCCAATCTAGCCTTTGGCACCAATTGTTTTTCAACGACATAGCTAAACTCTTCAAAATCAGGCTTCATAGTTTCGCCACCCAGACTTTCCCAATGCTTTTTTTCTCTCAGTAAAATCATAAGTCCGCAAGTAGCTGCTCCTAAATCGCCTGTAACACAAATTGCATCACCCTCTTTAGCTCCTGACCTGTAAACGGGTTGCTCCGATGTACCAATACAAGAAACGGACACAGAAATTGCACTTCCGGCAGGAACAAAATCGCCACCAGTTAACTGCAAACTAAATTCATCGCAAGCTGCTTTTACTCCCTTATAAAATAACTCAGTCATTTCAACCGATATCTTATTAGTCAAACCCAAATTGATAGTTATAAACTTGGGTCGTGCATTCATTGCAACTACATCCGAAACAGCCAAGGAAGCAACTTTATAACCCAGGTGTTGTAAAGGTGTGTATACCAAGTCGAAGTGAACTCCTTCTTGATAAGATTGACTTTTAAACACCAGTTTGTCTGTTTCTTTATCTAAAACTGCAGCATCATCTCCAATACCAAATATCAAGCCCTGTCCATGCTTTTCAAACATGGAACTTATTCTCTCTATTAAATTTCTAAAACCTATATCCTGTATAGGTGTAAAGCTTACTTTGTTATCATTCATCATTATTAAAAAAGAAAAGGCTACCTGACCAAAATCAGGTAACCTTAAATTATGTAAATTAAGAGTGTGTTACTGACTGGGTCCGCCTTCTCGTCTGGTGGAGTAGTTTATCCTAAGCGCATCAGCCAAACGTAACTCTTGTTTGATATCACTTACAATTCCCATTTCAGCTTCGTAATCTGAACGAATTGAAACTATCAAACGAGGTTCCTGCGTGCGTCTTTCACGCATTACAGTTTGAATTGAGCGGAAATCGTTGGCAGGAACAAGAGCATCATCAACCTGAACTCTTGTATCACCATACTGACCCGGACCAAGAACCTCAGGGCCTACATAAATATAGCTAACGAGTCGTTTTTCTTCAATCCGTTCTATATTTTCAGCAGCTGTTAAATCTTGACGAACCAATAACTCAACCTCTCTAAGAACCGTAACAACCATGAAGAAAATCAAAAGGATAAAAATAATATCCGGCATTGCTGTTGTTGGTACTTCTTGTTTCGTACTGGCTTGTTTTTTCTTAAAATGTGACATATTACTCCTTAGATTAAGTACCCGGATCGGGTTCTGCCAGTGAAATGTTCATTGGAAACTCTCGCCGAATCGGATTCGGTTCACCGTTCACATCAACATAATGCTGATAATCCCGATAGCCCAAATCCCGGGCTTCGCTATTCCAAACAGATCGATAAGCTCCTATAATTTCATCTAACATTTCAATGTAGAATTCATACTGGGTTTGTCGGTCTGTTTTAACAGAAACAATCGCTTGTTGTGGTGATTCAGAAAGACTAGGATCCACTCCTCTATTCGTAACGTGTGAAAAAACAAGATCCTGAACATCACGTACAGCAGCAGGTTGATCATTTATAAGAATCAAGCCTCGCTCATTCATTAGAACAGTAAGTATGTTTCTCTCACGAACATCTGGTGGTTCAACTTCCGGATCAGGTGGAGGTGGTAGTACCAATCCGATACCTGTATCAATGTCAATTGTGGTTACCACCAGAAAGAACACAAGAAGAAGGAATGCAATATCTGCAAGTGAAGAGGATGGTACCTCTGCGCCTTCTCTGGTTTTTTTCTTTCTTATCATGAATTAAAACCTTTCAGGATTTAAAAATTGGACATTAGGCTTCGTGAACCGGAGATTAGTATTCCTAAAAACATCAATCCAATCATGATTAATAAAGAGAGGATTGCGGCAATCGGCAGATTGCCTGTTATGAGAAAAGAAATACCAAAAACTAAAACCGGAATAAAGTAGAAAGCTATCTGTTGTACAGTATGCTTACCATTTATAATGTTTTTGGTACCGAAAATTAAGATTCCTATGTTTCCGATTACAAGCAAACCGATAACAATCGATAAGCCTATGGTAATAATGGTTTCTTCCATTGTATTAAAAATTAGGGTGTACGATTAACTATTAATTGTACGATTTATTAATCTACGTCTTTGCCTTTTTCCATCAAAGCGATAGAATCAATTAGAACAATGGAGCTTTCTTCCATGTCAATAACAAGACGGTCGATTTTAGATACACAATAGTTGTAACCAACTTGTAGTATAATAGCACCAATCAAACCGGCAAGCGTTGTAAGAAGAGCAGTTTTAATACCACCCGCAACAATACTTGGGGAGATGTCGCCGGCAGCTTCAATAGCGTCAAACGCCTGAACCATACCAATTACAGTACCCGTAAACCCAATAAGTGGAGCAAGGGCGATGAATAACGACAACCAAACTAAACCTCTTTCAAGGAAGCTCATTTCAATAGAACCATATGAGATAATGGCTTTTTCGGCGGCTTCGAAACCTTCATCAGCACGAAGCAAACCGGCACTAAATACAGAAGCTACAGGTCCTCGTGTGTTAGCACAAAGATCTTGAGCAGCTGTAATACCACCTTCTTGCAATGCTTCTTTTACATCGCGAATGAACTGGCGGGTATTAATGTCGGCTCTGTTAAGGGTTACTAGTCGTTCTAGAAAGATGGCAAGACCAAGGATTACACATATCAATACAGGCCACATAAAAGCGCCACCCTCATTGAAATATCTTACCAGCTGGCTAAATGCGCCTTCGGTTTGCAAATCAACTTGCATAAGAAGTACACTAAAGGAGAAGGTCATACAAAACTCCGATTATTTTCAGGTTAAATGTTAATAGACAGTTTAATGATGCGAAATTATAGATTATTTATCGCTAAATGTCAAAAAAAGAGTTTAAAAAAATAAGTTCTTTTTTCTTTATTTAGATTCACTGCAATTTATTGAAAAACTTGCAATTTGATGTTATCAATTTTTAAAATACGGCACTTAGTGTGAATTTCATAGTTTGAGCTACAGGTTGGCTAGTTAAAGTTCTTCCATCGTAGTTAAGCGTTGCTCTTAAAAACTCGTTTATTCTGTAGGTTGCTTGTACCGACCAAGACCATGTATTCCCTTCGCCTGCTCCTTCTGTTAATTCAAAAAGTCCAAAACTTGAACTGGCTCCATCTATAGAATTTGAGCGATATTCGATTCTGGCAGTAGTTTGAATCAAGTTTTGATAGAACCAACGAGCATCACTGAATATGCTATATCCATTTAGTACTGCTGGCTCTTGCGGTAAAACATCTTCTCTGTTTCGGATAGAAAAACCACCACCTAACTGTAAACTTCTTCTGTAGTCGTACCTAAACGATGGCTCTACAGAACGACTTCTAATGTCGAAACTTCTAGAATTAAGCTGGGTATCTGCTTGATTATTTTTTCCAATTTGTAAAATAATATTCGCTGACCAAGACCTTGTGAACCTGTGATTTAGTGTAGTTCGAAAGTCTTGAAGACGAGTCTTTTCTAAAGTGTTGGCTCTGCGGCTTAAGCCTGCAACATTTTCGTAGGTAAATCGAAGATCAGTAGAGTCAATATTTCTTAGTATATGCAGATCCTGAAGCATAGTGAAATTGCCATCAATCGTATTTTCTTCGTCTCTGTATGATGAAAAGTTAAAAAGTAACACATCGAGTAAGTCACCTGATGTGTTTTGCTCCCGAATTGCATAGGTGGATTGCAGCATTAAGTTCGATAAAATCCGAGCAATTGAGCTATTCCCATCTAAAAAGTTTTTAGGTTCAATACGAGTTCTGAGACGTGTATTGACCGATGCTACCGAAAAAACCTCATCAGTTGGAATAAATTGCCTTATAAAAGTTCCTTCATTGGGTAGTTGCTCCGGGAAAAATTCATCAACTTGTTGAACTCCATCACCATTGAGGTCTATCCAAACATAATTTCCCAACTCAGGACCAACCTCAACAAAAGTTTCCTGAAGTAATGGTCTGTTTTCTGTACCACCCTCATATATGAAATTTACCTCCAGCCCTCTGTTTAAAGTTCTCCAGTCAGTTTCTGATCTGATAAGTACACTTTGAGTTTCCTGGCTTTGTATTTCTCCGGTAGCAGAACCTAAAAAAGTTTTTTCACGCCATGTTATGGTTTGATTATTCGTAATATTTTCAGCTTCATATCGCGTAGTTAACCTGTATGTATATGACTCTGATTCCGGGATAAACGCTCCATCAAATACTATGTCATCACTTCTATAGGTGATGCCCGATGAAGCTGAAAAACGTTCTGTAAATCTAAATGCCACTCCGGGGGTCAATTCATAGAACCTAAAAGAATCCTGCCTTAGCATATCGGTCGTTTTATCTCTTTGTCTTCTGTTTTCACTCGAAAAACGAAATGATGGGGTTATACCAATCCCTGAAATTGGTATGGAGTAGCTGGTTTCACCACCTTGCCTAAACCAACCACCTTTTTGTAGTAGCTGGTTATTTCTACTTTGGTTAAAATCGGCTGCATAACTAATAAGCGGCCATTCGGGCTCGGATGAATTTAATCTAAATGTTTGTCTTCTGCTTGATAATGTTTCACGTTCGAGCCAACCACCTGAAACGTTTATGCCTGAGAATTCAGTTACCATCAAATTGAAATCTGCCTCTGCTAACCTTTCTTCCTCAAGGCCAACATCCTGGATATTCCAGTTTCTTTCAAACTCTACATCTCTTGTTCGATCCATGAAGCTAAAATTTGCCCCTGTATGTCTATAACGTGCTTCAAAACCTGCTTTCCCAATAACCGTTTGTGTAGGCTTTACTCTGTAACCTCCGATAAATGCCAGGTCGGTATTTGTATTGTTATCAATTTGGCTGAAACGGTTCCTGTCGTGATCGCTGACTGCAAATTCACCAAAAAATACCGAATTAGATGTTATCCTCGCTTCACTACGCAGAGATATAATTTGATGAAGTTCAGGTGCCTGCAATCTTCTAAACGGTTCATAAGCTCCATTTCCGGTACCGACCCATTCATAAACTATTCCATTGACCGAGGTTTGAGCTCTTCGATAAGATCCCAACCCATCCCCCACTCTGCTAAAGCGAACCCTCCATTCGCTTCGCGGATCTCCGGGCAGGTTTTTAAACACTTCAATTTCTTGTCCTTGAAAAACGGTATCAATCAATGCATATTGAACAAAATCTGCATTTGGACGAAAGCCTACACTTTCAGCCCCTGAAATAATCGCCCTATCTGGATCATTGCCTGCATTTCGCAGGATTTCAATTTCTTCTTCGCTTAAACCAAATTCACTCTGAGAATCACGGCTGTCCCCTTCCCTTAGGTAGGTCACACCCAGACTTAATCGCCCATCCCATAAATCGTTAACTTCTGATTCCCCGGCAAGTATTGTTCTGTTATATGCTTGTGTTACATATTGAAAATCGACTGTTATTCTTAAATCTGATGTAATTAATCTGTTATTGGTGAATTGGATTTCGCCCAAACCATAATCGATTATATAGTCGTTTTCTTCACCCCTAACCATTCTTACACCATTGATGTATACCCGCTCACTACCTGCCAATACGATAATAAACTGCTCACCATCTACACCGGAAAGCCTGTAAGGCCCCTGAACTCCCTCTCGTGCAGTTAGGTTCATTGTTCTATACCTGCCTCTAACTACAGCAGCAGATGCACTATGATTGCCGTATGAGCCTAACCCTGTTTGCACATCTATACCTTGTAATCTTCTTTCAATCTGCGCAAACTCACTATTACGATAACTTATATCTATATCACCAAGTTGTAGGGTTCCAAAAGGGTTACGAAGTTGAATAAACACTTTATCGAATTCCCTAAGGTTTTGAGTCGTACCATCGGGTTGTATGGGGGTACTTTGGTCGGTTAGTGTAGCTAATATTTCCAAATCATCCGTTAGATTACCACTCAACTCAAACCTAAGACCACTTTCAAGTGTTACATCTTGATTAGAGCCCACTATAATTCCCCGAGTTAATGAGCCACTTCGTTGCAGGTTTGTTGATCCAAATAGATCATCGCTCGATACCCGTTGTTGAATCTGAAAACCAGTACTTGTAGTATCGCCTTCACTTATAAGTGAGTCTGCTGGGAGTTCTACTAACTCACGAGAGCGGATTACGGGTGAAAAGGAAAATGGCTGTCTTTTGTAGTGGATAGCAAGGTTAAGAATATTAATTTCTAAATCGGGCTGTAGCTTTAGTTTCAGGTCACCGGTAGATGAGTCGTAAGTCCAATCTATAAGAGTGTCAACCGGGCTTTCCTCTTCATCAATAAAACGTATTGAGTCTATTTCAACCCAAAAACCAAGATGTATGGTAGTATCGACCTTGCTAATGCTAAAAAAATCGGTTTTGAGGGATACTGATTGGGCAAACAACCTATCATTACAGGAGAGTAGCATACCACATGCTATTAAAATTATACCTGTAAATATTTTTTTAGTCATCCAGACTTTACTGATTCCACGGCTTATAAAGCTGGTAATTTAATAAAAAAGGGCATCTGTTATTTAAACAGATACCCTCATTAAACAAATCTTGTAAAGGATTGTTGCGCTTAGTCTTCGCTTTTGACAACCCAGAACTTAAGGTTAGCTTTGATATCGCTGAATACATCTACCTCTGCTACATATTCGCCGAGATGCTTAACATCATCGTTGATAGAGATTTTACGACGATCGATTTCAAAACCTTTTTCGTTTAGTGCGTCAGCAAGTTGTTGAGTTGTTACTGTACCAAAGATTTTTCCATCTTCACCTGCTTTTGCAGTAATGGTGATAGATACACCTTCAATTTGCTCGGAAAGTTTAGCAGCATTTTCTCTGTTTGCTTCTATTTTGCGAGCTTGTTGACGTAACTCTTCTTCAATTGCTTTAATAGCACCCTTTGTAGCTAAAATAGCTTTACCGGTAGGTATCAGAAAATTGCGGCCATAACCGTCTTTTACTGTTACTAATTCTCCGGCTTGGCCGAGATTATCTACATCTTGTTTTAATATAAGTTTCATAGTCTATAACCGGTTTAAAATTAACGTAAGTTTTCAGATACGAATGGTAACAATGCAAGATGGCGCGCTCTTTTGATAGCACGAGAAAGTTGGCGTTGAAATTTTGCACTTGTTCCGGTTACGCGGCGAGGCAGAATTTTACCTTGATCATTCACGAATCTAAGTAAGGTTTTTTCATCTTTGTAATCGATATATTCTACACCAGCTTTAGTAAATCTACACTCTTTAGTGCGCAGATTGCCTTTTTTAGGATGTTGTGGATTCTTTAACATATTGACAGAAAATTAAAAATTTGAGTTTAGACGAATTAGTCTTCTGATTCGGTTTCGGCTTCTTCAACAACCGGGAAAATATCAGGAAGTGTACCTTTTTTCCTTAGTTCGCGATGGCGAAGCATTTTGTTGTCGTACTTAATAGTTAAGTATCTCATTACATTGTCATCAATTTGAAGTAAACGTTCAAATTTAACAATTAAATCAGCCGGAGCGTGGAAATACATATTTACATAGTATCCACTTCTTTTTCCGTCAATAACGTAAGCAAGGCGCTTAATTCCCCACTCTTCAATTTCATCAATATCAGCACCGTTTTCTTTAATAAAATCGACATGCTTGTTAACGGTTGCCTTGATTTCCTCTTCATCTGTAACAGCGTTTACGATGAAGGTATGCTCATAAAAGTTTTTTTTCATTGGTTACCTTTGGGTGTCTATAAAAAAACAGCCGTTGGACTTTCCAACGGCAGGCAGATTTATAATATAACTAAAATCTATATTAGTAACAACCTTAGCTATGGAACAATCGCAAGGCCGTTACCTGAAAAATATGATGCTATAAGCTCAGTAATTCCAGCCGGTAAAATCCCGAAATATAATGTAAGCACAGCTAATACAACAAGGCTAAATGAATATACTCTAAGTGGCTTCATGAGCTTTACAGGCTCTTTCGATTCTTTAAAGTATAAGTAAACCATTACCCTCAAATAAAAGTAAGCACTTGCAGCTGATGCAAGTACACCAATAATTACAAGATTTATTAATCCTGCTTCAACAGCAGCAGCAAACACAAGGTATTTACCGATAAACCCGGCAAGTGGTGGAATACCTGCAAGAGATAGTAGAAAAACGGATAATAAAATTCCCATCAACGGCTGCTTATATCCCAAGCCTGCGTAACTTTCAATGTTGTTAAAGTGAACATCATGGTTTTTCTCGTAGTAAGCTACAACACCAAATGCCCCGATATTCATCAATGAATATGCCAGTAAGTAATATAAAACAGCAGTGAAGCCTAAGTCTGTACCGGCTGCAAGTCCAACCAACAAATATCCTACGTGAGCAATAGAAGAGTATGCCAGCATTCTCTTAACGTTATCCTGAACCATAGCAACAGTATTACCGAGAACCATCGTCATGATGGCAATAATTGCCATGGTGCTTGTGATTTGATCGGCGGCATACGGTAATGCTCTTTCAAGTATTAATACAAGCGCTACAATAGCAGCCGTTTTACTCGCAGTTGACATGTAGGCTGTAATGGTTGTAGGAGAGCCGGTATAAACATCGGGTGTCCACATGTGGAACGGTACAGCAGATATTTTAAAGAAAAATGCAACGAGTAACATAGAGACACCGCCCCAGTAAATCATACTTCCATCGGTGTAAGCACCAATTTCAGATAGGTTGGTACTTCCGGTTGCGCCATACAATAGAGCAATACCATAAAGGAAAAAGCCGGTAGAAAACGCTCCAAGAATAAAATATTTCAATGCTGATTCTACACCAAGTTGTTTATCACGAATGATACCGGCTAAAGCATATAACGAGATAGACATGGTTTCAAGCCCTATAAATACAGTTACTAAATCGTTTGCTGTTGCCAGAACGATCATACCGACAGTACAAAACATCAATAGCGGATATACCTGAGGGTAGTTATGCTTAACACCAATTAAATAATCATGGGTTAAAATAACCGTAAAAAATGTACCAAAGACTACAATAAAGGTACCAAATGCCGCAGTAGACCCCGATGCAGCCATATCACTGAATAATGTTCCTACCTCCTGATATAAAAGGTCGTAGGTAGCTATAACTAAAGCACCTGCCAAAAAGAACATTGTTGTTTGGTAAATAAGACGAGACTTGGCTTTGTAGCCATCCATCATCATTACGACCAAACCACCTACGGCTACGATAGCTGCAGGCAAGTAATTTAATAGATCGTTTAAAATTTCCATTGAATAACTTTACTTTTCAATTTTGTCAATTGCAGCGGCCAGGGCTGAATCTTTATCTGTAATTTTATTACCGGCATCATGCGTACTAAGTGTTAGCACAACTTTATTGTAAACATTAAATATTTCGGGATGGTGTATATGAGCTTCAGCTTCAAAACCAACCTGTACAAGAAAAGCTAGTGCTTCTGTAAAGTTTTTAAACTGAAATTCTTTTTTAATTGAGTCCCCTTCTTTACTCCACCCCGGATGCTTAGATAAAAAATCATTTATTTGTTCTTGAGAAAGAATGTTACTCATTGTTATCACCTTTTAGTTCTGCCAAGTTAATTTCTACTTTATACAATTTGTTAGCCCAAGACGGTAGCTCGGCCGGGTTTGTACTCATTAAAATTTCATTTTTCTTTTGAGCAGCTTCTTCAAGAAGAACGTTTACCTGATGCTCAGAAAATTGAGTAAAATGAGTTGGGCGAATTCCAATCCATACAATAAATATCATTACAGGAACCAACAAACCAATTTCGCGAGCGTTCAAATCTTTAATATTTTTATTCTCTTCATGTTTGATTGGTCCAAACATAACTCTTTGAAACATCCAAAGCATATAAACTGCAGCAAGGATAACTCCGGTTGTACCAAATATGGCAAACCAAATGTTATCTAAAGTTTCAGAAGTAAAAGCGCCCATCAAAATCAAAAATTCACCGACAAAACCATTTAAGCCCGGTAAGCCTATGGAAGAAAATGTGGCTATCATAAAGAAAACAGCAAATACAGGAATTACTCCTGCTAAGCCTCCAAAATCTGAAATTTGTCTTGTATGTCTTCTGTCGTAAATCATACCAACAATAAGGAAAAGTGCTCCTGTAGAAAGTCCGTGATTAATCATTTGGATTATAGCTCCTTGTACACCAATTGTATTCAAGGCAAATAAACCAAGTACCACAAACCCCAAGTGACTTACTGATGAATATGCTACCAATTTTTTCACGTCTTTCTGTACCATCGCAACTAATGCACCATAGATAATCCCTATTACGGCTAGCAAAGCTACATATGGTGCAAATTCTACCATAGCATTTGGAAACATGGGCAAGCAGAAGCGTATGAGACCGTAAGTACCCATTTTGAGCATTACAGCTGCCAGTACAACAGAGCCGGCAGTAGGCGCTTCTGTGTGGGCATAGGGTAACCAAGTATGAAATGGGAAGAGTGGAACCTTTATAAAGAATGCCAAAGAAAAAGCGAGGAACAACCATGTTTGCTCAACTAAGCCAATTTGATATTCAGGTCCTGATAATACTCTCCAATCAGTAATAAATACACCATCATTTACGGCATTACCTGCATCAAAACCTACATAAACCAACGCAACGAGCATGATTAATGAACCAACAAGGGTATAGATAAAAAACTTGATTGTAGCAGCAATTCTATCAGCTCCCCCCCATATACCAATAAGGAAATACATTGGTATGAGCGTTAACTCAAAAAATATGTAGAATAAAATGAGATCTAATGAAGCAAATACTCCAAGTGACCCCGTTTGGAGTAACATCAACATGGCGAAAAATGCGCCAACGTGCTTTTTAACGGAAGTCCAGGCTGATAATACAACGATTGGACCTAAGAATGTAGTAAGCATGAAGAGGAGTAGACTTAAGCCATCTAAACCGACAATGTAGTTTACATCCAAACCAAAAAGTAGAGGGCCAGACTCAGTTACATATTGTGCAATATGCGAATTTGCAGAATCGAAGTTAAAAATTAAGGGCAACGATACCGCAAACGTTAAAGAAGTTACAATAAGTGCAATCCACCGGATGGCATTATCATTCTTTACGAACATGAAAGCAACAAGTGCTAACAGTGGCAGATAAATTGTGATATTTAATAAAGTTTCCATCAACAGTTATTGCTTAAAAAATGATTAAACTCAATACTAAGATTACACCAATGATAAATACTAGAGCATAGGTTTGTACAACCCCTGTTTGAACGAACCTAAGCAGGCTACCGAAGAATCTAACAGTACCGCCTACGGCATTAACAAAGCCGTCTACAATTTTCATATCAAAGACAGCTAAAACCCTGTCTGATAGTTTAAATGTAGGCTGGATTATACTTGCATCGTAGATTTCATCTATCTTGTATTTATCAGACCATACCTGGTACAGACTACCAAATCTCTTCTCAAGAGCGGCATCACTAGCTTCCCCTTTGTCATTATCATAATTCCTGTAAGCTAATACAGTAGCAAATACAGCAATCAAAATTGCAATAGCAACTAGAATCCATTTTGTTCCATAAGAAAGTACAAGTGCAGAATCTGATGTTACACCATCTAGCCATGCGTGTAGCCAATTAATTTTGATATCAGAACTTGTAAATGTAGTTACAAAAAAGTCCGGCACTCCCATGAAACCACCAATAACAGCTAAGCCACCTAAAATCCATAGTGGGATAGTCATGGTTGATGGACTTTCGTGCAAGTATTTCTCTGAATCTTCTGCACCTTTTACTTTAGAAGGAAGCTTAAATGTACCATGGAATGTAGTAAGCGTTAAACGGAACATGTAATATGCGGTTAAGAATGCAGTTAAAACAGCCATACCCCATAGAGCAAAATAGATGTAACTGTATTCGCCCATTCCAGCATTAAATACAAAAGCTAAAATTTCGTCTTTAGAAAAGAAACCTGAGAAAACCGGGATACCTGCAATTGCAAATGTTGATAGTAAAAATGTCCAGTAAGTTGAGGGCATGTATTTTTTCAAACCACCCATATAGCGCATATCCTGCGGATCAAAATGCACATCTTTACCTTCATGCTCTAATTCATGCTCAACATGGTGCATGGCATGAATTACTGAGCCGGAACCAAGGAATAAACAAGCTTTAAAAAATGCGTGTGTAACAACGTGAAACATAGCAGCAATAAAACCACCAGAACCAAGTGCCAGGAACATAAAACCAAGCTGAGATACAGTGGAATATGCCAATACCTTCTTTATATCATATTGTGTGATGGCAATGGTAGCTGCCACTATTGCCGTTAAACCACCAATAATTGCGACTATGAGCATTGCTTCCGGCGTTAACACATACATGGATGAAAAACGCGAAATAAGATAGATACCCGAAGTTACCATGGTTGCTGCGTGGATAAGTGCAGATACAGGTGTTGGGCCTGCCATAGCATCAGGAAGCCACACAAATAAAGGAATCTGGGCACTTTTACCGGTAGCTCCAATGAACATGAGTACAGCAACCCAAAAAGTAATTTCAGGAGTAAAAGCTGAAAGGTTATTTAAAATAATGTCGAAGTCAAGACTGCCAACTGCTCTAAATACAAGGAACATGGCCACCAGGAAAGCGAAATCACCAACCCTGTTAAATACAAAAGCTTTTTTAGCTGCATCAGACTTGGCCATATCGCCATACCAATACCCAATGAGTAAATAAGAACACACACCAACACCTTCCCAGCCGAGAAACAATAGAATTAAATTGTTACCTAATACCAGGTTGAGCATGGCAAATATGAACAAATTAAGGTAAGCGAAGAACTTCCAGTACCCTTCGTCATCCTTCATATACCCCATTGAGTACAAGTGGATTAAAGCACCTACACCGGTAACAACCAACGCCATAATAATGGAGAGCTGATCAACCCGATACGCTACTTCTGAGCTAAAAGAACCAGCTTCAATCCAGGTAAAAAGTCGAGCTACGTAAGGTTCTGAGTCGGCACCCATGCCAAAAAAGATTTGGAGGGCAATTAAAAAAGGAATAAAAACACTAATAGTGGCAATAGTGCCAATAAGCGTTTTCTGTTTTCTATAAGCTTCCGAGCTTAGTCCACCAATACCATTAATTAAAAAGCCAATAAGTGGTATGAGAACAATTAGCCAGACATATTCTGCCATTGGGTTCATGAATTACTCGTTAACAATAAAAGTTTCAAAGATTACCAGCGTAAAAGGTTAATTTTATTGATGTCAGCGGTTATATTATTTCTAAAGATTGCAATAATTATTGCCAATCCTACACAAGCTTCGGCTGCAGCAACACATAAGACGAAGAACACGAGAATCATACCGTGAACATCTCCCATAAAACTACTAAAAGCCACTAGTGTAATATTAACAGCGCTTAACATTAGCTCTACGCACATAAAAATAATGATCGCATTACCGCGGGTTAATACGCCAATCACGCCTATTATAAATAGTACAGCGCTTACCCCCAAATACCATTCAATACCAATCATTCGTCGATAACATTAGAAGTTTTTTGTGCAAGCAGCATAGCCCCTACTACAGCTGCCGTTAAAAGGATTGCCGTTACTTCAAAAGGAAGTAGAAAAGTTGTAAACAATTCATCGCCAATAGCTTCTACGGTGCCAACTGCTGCAATCGGTTCACCAGTAAGTTCCGGAAGAACACCAGCATAGTTACCTGTAATATAGAGTAACTGAGCAAGCACAACTAAAGCAAGCGTAAAAGAAATGAGCTGTTTGAAGTCGATTTTAGAGACTACTTTTTCGTCTTCATCCAGATTGAGTAACATTATCACAAACAGAAATAATACCATAATTGCGCCGGCATATACCAGGATTTGAATTACAGCTAAGAACTGTGCATTCAAAAGTGTATAGAAACCTGCAACTGAGAGCATGTGTAATACCATAAATAGTGCGCTATTTACAGTATTTTTGCTAATTACCATAGCCAAAGCAGTACCAATAGCCAAGGTAGAAATAAAAACAAAAAAGAATGTTTCCATGAGTGATTTTTGTCAGAAATTTTTAGACCCCAAATGTACCCAAATTTCCGGCGTCCTTCAACAATTAATTGCCATAAAAGGAATTAATTTAAACCGAAATATACCAGACCGAAGATACCTACGGCCCAACAGTACCATGAAAAATAGTGAATACCTTTGGATTTGAATAAAATTATTAAGTATTTAAGCGCGTAATAACCAGATATTAATGCAGTAAAAAAGCCTATAATTAGGTATAGAATACTCCCATCCAAAGCAAGTGTATCTTTAACGCGAATAATGTCGACAAGTGTAGCACCTGCAATTACAGGCAACATCATAATAAATGTAAAATCGGCTATATCCTTTCTTTTAATCCCCAAAAAAACCGCAACACTTATAGTTGCACCCGATCTACTTATACCGGGTAATAATGCAAACGCCTGAGCCACACCCACAATAAAGGTATTTTTTAAAGTCAGGCTTTTAGTGCCCTGTCCAAAAAATTTAGTAAAATACAAAGCAGTACCGGTTACCATAAACATAGCAGATATAAGTATAGGATCAGCAAAAACGGACTCAACCTGATCTCTAACAGTAAAACCTGCAATACCAACCGGAATCATACTCACCAAAACATACACATTAAACCGTAATTCATAGTCGTTATCCCAATCTTTAAAAGAAGTAACCGGGTTTTTTATGACCCTAAAAACAGAAAGCACTAATTCTGTAAGTCTTTGTCTAAAGTAAATTATTACGCTAAACAAGGTCCCAAAGTGAACAATAATATCAAAAAAGATATCCGTATCTATATCCTGACCCAGTAGTGCAGCGGCAATTCTAAGATGCCCTGAACTGCTTATTGGTAAAAATTCTGTAATACCCTGTACAAGACCAAGTATAAAAGATTCCAATAAATCCATTCAAATTACTTAACTTTTATGCGTGTTTTAGAATAGCGCTAATAATACCGATTTTTAGTTGAACATCCATTTTAATTATTCAAACAAAACAGAATGAATACCTACAACACAGACATTCAAAAACTGAATGAAGAAATTCAAGAGAGCGGAAAATTTGTAACGAATATCAGAGAAGAGCTTAGCAAAGTAATTGTAGGTCAGCAATACATGGTTGATCGCTTACTTGTTGGTTTACTTACAGACGGTCATGTATTGCTTGAAGGAGTCCCGGGACTGGCCAAAACTCTTACCGTCTCCACCCTTGCTAAAGTAATAGATTGTAAGTTCCAACGAATTCAATTTACCCCCGACTTGCTACCGGCAGACTTGATGGGTACACTTATATTCAATCAAAAATTAGGAGACTTTACTATTAAGAAAGGTCCAATTTTTGCAAATGTTATTTTGGCGGATGAAATTAACCGTTCGCCCGCAAAGGTTCAAAGTGCCTTATTAGAGAGTATGCAGGAGAAACAAGTAACAATTGGAGATCAAACATTTAAGCTAGATAATCCATTTTTAGTACTGGCTACTCAAAACCCAGTTGAACAGGAAGGTACCTACCCTTTGCCGGAAGCACAGGTAGACCGTTTTATGCTAAAGTTAAAAGTCGGTTATCCCAGCGAACAAGAGGAACTTGAAATAATGCGAAGAATGGCTCGAACCGGTGAAAGAAAATCTGTAGATATTGTTACAAAACCGGAAGAGATATTGACTGCCAGAGATACTGTAAATAAAATTTACATGGATCCAAAAGTTGAAAAATATATAATTGACTTAATTTTTGCTACACGGAATCCTGCAAAATATGGGCTTAGTGAACTTGAAACTCTCATAAGTTTTGGTGCATCACCGCGAGCGTCCATAAACTTAAATCTTGCATCTCGTGCTCAGGCATATTTAGACAAACGAGGGTATGTAACTCCTGAAGACGTACGCAGTATTGTAATGGATGTACTACGTCATAGAATTATTTTAACTTATGAAGCAGAAGCAGAAGATTATACAACTGAAAATATTATTCAAAAAATATTAGATAGTGTACATGTTCCATAACTAATTTTTTTTTATTATATTTGATATAATTGTATTTGAAAAAAATTACTTTAACAAATTAACTGGACTGTATATTATGAAAATTCGTGAAGTACCTCGTGCAGAGGTTAGGGTTACTAAGAAAAGCACATCGAAATTTAAGCCATTGCTTGAAGCTTTAGACAGATTAAAGCCGGGTGGAAACGCTATAGAGGTGTCTTATACAAATCAAAAAGAATTAAATTCTATGAGAAATGTTGTGTACACCATGAACCGTGAAACAGGAATTAAAATCAAAAGTGGTAAAGACTCTGTAAACGGTAAAATTTATTTTTACAGAGAAAAATAAATTTCTGCATTGAAAATAAAAAAAGGCGATTATTACTAATCGCCTTTTTTTTTAGCTCATTTCTAACATTCTATCTAATGATTTTTTTGCACGTATCCTTATATCTTCATCTAATTCGATTTGATATTTATCTTCTCTCAAGCAAGTCAACGTATCCTCAAGAGTAATTTCATTCATATGCGGGCAACGTATACTGCATAATCCCAGCATTTCTTTTTCAGGGTTTTCGGCTGCAATATTGTCACTCATGCTACATTCAGTCAAAATCAAAAACTGTTCACTATCTGAGTTTTTAACATAATCTACTATTGCTGTTGTAGAGCCGCTGTAATCCGATGCTTCTACAACTTCCGGCGGACATTCCGGGTGAGCAAGAACTTCAACATCAGGAAATTGAGCACGAGCATTTACGATATCACTTACGGTAAATTTCTCGTGAACTTCACACTTTCCATCCCAAATTATCATAGATTCTCTTAATTCGTTACCGTCTGCAGCCTCTGAAGGTAATATTACTTTTTTACCGGTTTCTTTTGCAACATTTTTTGCCAGGAACTCATCAGGTATACAAATAACTACATCACTTTCCAACTTTCTAACTATATCTACTGCATTACTTGATGTACAGCAAACATCTGTTTCGGCTTTTACATCAGCATAAGTATTTATGTAGGTAACAACAGGAACTCCGGGATACTTTTTCTTAAGCTTGCGCACGTCCTCGGCAGTTATGGCCGCAGCAAGGGAACATCCGGCTACCTTAGCAGGAAGAAGTACCATTCTTTGCGGATTTAGAATTTTGGCTGTTTCAGCCATAAATCTAACTCCACAAAATACAATCCTGTCAGCTGTTGATTTTGCCGCTATTCTGCTCAATCCCAACGAGTCTCCAACGTAGTCAGGTATACTGTGGAATAAGGCAGGCTCCATATAGTTGTGCCCAAGGATAACAGCATTTTTTTCTTTTTTTATCCTATTTATCTCGTATGCGATTTCGGCTTTGTAATAAAGCTCTGCATCGGGTACAACATTTCCAATTTTATTTTTTAGCAGCTCGTAAGTTTCTGCTACAGAAGCCGCATTTTGAATAGTGCTCATGTCCAATTTGATTAATTATCGAAAAAAAAGAGGAACAAAATAGATTGTTCCTCTTTGTAATGAACTAATAATAAAACAAAAGATTACTCAGATTTCGTTTCTTTCTCAGAAACTGGCTCATCTTCGGTTTTAGCTTCAGCTTTTTTTGACTTTGTCTTTTTAGCCTCAGACTTTTTTGTCTCAGCCTTTTTAGTTTCAGCTTTAGCTGTTTTTTTATCTTCTGTTTTCTTAAGCTCGTCCTTAAGATTTGCAAGACCAGACATTTCACCTAATGTTAATGCACCTGATAACTCTTGCTGTTCTTTTTTCTTTTGAGCTTTTTGGTATTCTTTTAACGCTTTTTTGCGTTCAGAGTCATCCTGGCTTAGCGAGATATTACGACCTGGTTCATCGAACTCGGTAATAACAACTTTCACAGTAGAATCTACTTTGAAATCTTCCTTGAAAGACTCCGGTGACTCTGCTTTACTAGCCGGGAAAAAACCTTCTAAATTATGAGGCAACTTTACAAATGCTCCCTTATCAGTTAAACGGCTTACTGTTCCCTCAACCTCAGAACCCAATGGATATTCTTTGGCGAATGCATCCCATGGATTTTCAGAAATTTGCTTGTGACCTAAGGAAATTCTTCTGTTATCAAAATCTATTGAAAGGATAGAAACATCAATTTCATCGCCTTTGTTAACAATTTCGCTTGGATGGTTAATTTTGTCTGTCCAGCTTAGGTCAGAGATGTGAACCAAGCCATCGATGCCGGGCTCCAATTCAACAAACACACCGAAGTTAGTTAAGTTACGAACCACACCTTTA
Organism: Balneolia bacterium; assembly: GCA_003566635.1. GTDB lineage: Bacteria > Bacteroidota > Rhodothermia > Balneolales > Cyclonatronaceae > PXCK01. Next base: position 52,457 of record PXCK01000085.1, read on the forward strand.
TGCTTGGAATCCATTGGATAACGATCAGTTATGTCTTTCCAAGGATCATTTTCAAGCTGTTTCACTCCAAGTGATACTTTCTTCTCGTCTTTGTTGATGCTTAATACAGCACACTCTATTACTTGGTTTTTCTCAACTAACTGAGATGGGTGTTTAATGTGTTGAGTCCAGGACATTTCACTGATATGGACTAAACCTTCAATACCTTTTTCAAGTTCAATGAAAGCACCGTAATCTGCAATTGATACTACTTTACCTTGAACTACTGCACCTTCAGGATATTTTTCATCAATTTTATCCCATGGATGTGGCTGTAATTGTTTTAAGCCAAGAGAAATCCTCTTTCTTTGTTCATCAAACTCAAGCACTACAACGTTCAAGCGTTGGTCTAGCTTACAAATTTCTGATGGATGATCTACACGTCCCCAACTTAAATCTGTAATGTGCAATAGACCGTCTACGCCACCGAGGTCGATAAAGACACCGAAATCGGTAATGTTTTTAACAACACCCTCAAGGATTTGACCTGCTTCCATAGTAGCAAGTATTTCCTGGCGTTGATCTTCAAGGTCAGTTTCAACCAATGCTCTGTGAGAAACAACTACGTTCTCGCTAGACATGTTTAGTTTAACGAGAAGGAATTCCATAGTACGACCAACATAAGCGTCGAAGTCACGTACTGGCCGAACATCAATTTGTGAACCCGGCAAGAAAGCATCAATACCAAATACATCTACAACCATACCACCTTTGATACGTCTTTTGATGTAACCTTCAATAACCGTTTGAGATTCGAAGCACTCTTCAATTTTCTGCCATACACGCAGGGTGTCTGCTTTTCTTCTTGAAAGAACGAGTTGACCATCACGATCTTCTACTCTATCTAAGAAAACTTCAATTTCATCACCCGGCTTAATTTCTTCGCCGTCTTTAAATTCATTGAGAGGGATAATACCTTCAGATTTGAATCCGATATCTACAATTACATATTTATCATCTAGAGATACGATTCGACCTGTTACAATTTCTTTTTCAGTAATAGAAGTAAGTGTGCCTTCGTACATTTGAAGCATATCTTCAAACTCAGAATCTGTATAATCTTCTGACGCTTCAACTAATTCATCTAAAGTATATACTTTTTCATTTCTCTCGCCTGTAAAGGTAGGAATTTCTTTTTCTACTTCTTTAGGGGCTTCTTCTGTAACTACAGGCTCGGCTACGGTTTCAGCAGTATCACTTGTGGTAGTTTCTTCTGCTACAGCTTCCTCAACAGCGGGCGCTTCTTTTTCAGCAACAGCTTCTGTTACTTCTTTTTCTGCTTCTGTGGTTACTTCTTCTTGCTTTTTGGTTTCTTCTGACATTAAATGTTTCCGTTAAAAATGCCACTTGTTATTATCATTCAACAACAACAACAAGGGAATAGGGTTAAAATTTGATTAATTATTGTTTTTTAAAGGTTTCTCTAAAATTGTACTTTAGAGAGCCTTAAATATAAAAAAAAATATTTATAAATGCACCAATACATAGAATCACAAATCTTAAAACTTTACGAGGTTGGAGTTTTTTGGGGTGCCAGCAAGTTGTTGCTGATTTATTTTAGAGAATAGCCGATTGTTTAATCTAACAAGTGGTTTTTTAGTATACTTTTGTTAATACTTTCAAGCTCGCCTCCACTTTGACTTAAATGGATTTGTTAACCACAACGAACACAACGAAGTCACAAAGATCACAACGTCCATAAAAACTCAAATCGGTTATCCGAGATCGTTGTGGTTTTATGTTATTACAATGGTTATTAACGATACTTGACACCTATTGTCGCCATCTACTCCCAACTACATGGTTGGCTTATCGGGAGATTAATCTGCGCCCCTTTACTACCTGATAGAGACTACTACTTTGGAGATGTAATCTGTGTTAATCGGCGTAAATCTGCTTTATCCCGGAAACCAGGGACAAGTTCTGTGGTTTAATTACTAAAGGACTTAGGTGCTAATCATTAATTTCTTACAACGAACTCCGTATAGACCGAATGGTCATAACAGTTCACATAAGTTTTTTTTGTGTAAAAAATAATATTATCCAATACCTCAAAATAAAAACTTCCCATATGCCATCATAAAGTCCAATCAATATCGATTATTGTAGTTTTTTAACCTCAAAATTCCGATTTTACAGTTTCTATTATTAACACATAAAGCTATGATTATGAAGATAAATATTAAGACTGTTGTCTTTATTACTTTAATGGGATGGTTATTTTATTCGTGTGCCGAACCCACCGAGACAACTCAAACTGTATCAGATAGCCCATCAGCACCTGAATGGGTACAAAATGCTACTATATATGAAGTAAATGTTCGTCAGTTTTCAGAAGAAGGTAGTTTTGAACAAGTTCAAGAAGCTTTACCTCGTTTACGTGACCTTGGGGTGGATATTCTATGGCTTATGCCTATTCATCCAATCGGAGAAGTTGAACGAAAAGGAACAATGGGAAGCTATTACTCAATAAAAGATTACTTTGATGTAAATCCTGAGTTTGGAACAAAGGATGATTTCCGCTCTTTGGTTGAAGCTACTCATGAGCACGGAATGAAGATAATTTTGGACTGGGTTGCCAATCATACTGCCTGGGATAATCCGTTAACTGAAACAAATCCTGAATTTTATGAGCTTGATGAATCGGGCAACTTTATGCCACCCCGCGGAACCGATTGGAGTGATGTAATTCAATTGGATTACGAAAACATGGAAGTTTGGGACTACATGGTATCAGCTCTACGCTACTGGGTAGAAGAATTTAATATTGATGGATATCGTGCTGATGTTGCCTATATGGTACCGACTGAATTCTGGAACAGAGCGAGAGCAGAGCTTGATCAAATTAAACCCGTATTTATGGTGGCTGAAGCCGAAACTCCGGAGTTACACCCTGCTTTTGACATGAGCTACGCATGGACGGTACATCATATGCTTAATAGTGTAGCAGCAGGCGAAGAACCCATTACTCGCATTGATGAGGTATTGGCCGATAATCGTGAACGTTTTCCTGATGATGCCATTATGATGAACTTTACATCAAACCATGACGAAAATTCATGGAATGGTACTGTATTTGAAAGGCTTGGTGATGGCGCAAAAGTTTTTGCCGCTTTAACAATCGTAATGGAAGGAATGCCGCTTGTATACAATGGTCAGGAAGTAGGCTTAAACAAACGCTTAGAATTTTTTGAAAAAGACCCTATTGAATGGGATTTAGAAAGTCCATTTCTTCCCTTTTATATGGATTTATTAAATCTAAAGAGAACCAATTCCGCTCTAGGTAATGGAAAATGGGGCGCTCCAATGGTACGCTTCTTAACAACTGCCCCTGAGTCAGTCTATAGTTTTTATCGTTCTAATGATGACAATACCGTTATTGCATTGCTTAACCTTACTGATGAACCGGTATCATTTCAAATAAATGATAGAATTCCACTTGGTGAGTTCAGAAGATTATTTTCCGGTGAAACCGTATTTATAAGTGCTACCGATACTTTCGAATTAGATGCCTGGGGATATACAATTCTTCACCGATAAAAAACTAAGTTTCTTGTCAAAAGCCGATCATTTATTTGGTCGGCTTTTTTTATTCTTGACAATATCTACTAACATGAGTTCGACTTCAATTACACTTTTTTTATCTGATAGGCACTATTTATTCTCTCCAAAATAAAAAACAATGCCTTTGAGTGATTTGAACCACAGAGCCTGCCTGACAGTCAAATACTGAACAAGCCCAAATAGTATGGATATGGCAGACAGGTTTCGCAGATTTTTTTCATTTGAAATCGGTAGGCTAATTCCATCCAATTACATCCTGCCTTGTCATTAGGCAAGCTCTGTGTAACTCCGTGCTTTACTCAGTGACCTCTGTGTTAAAAAATTGAGGTGATCAAAATCGAACTCAGGTAATTATTAAGCTGAATTATTCTCGAAAGTATGGTATTTAAAGCTTAAACTATAGTATATGCCGTAGTTTTTGGACAGTTGCGAGAAATATGGATTACGTTCCAAGTAAAATTACAATAGCAATAACACCTAAAACGATACCAATTATTTCCTGCCTCTGAAGTCGGTCTTTCCATACAACAAGCCCCACTATTGTCCCAGCAATAATCACTAAAATATTCACAACCGGGTATACAATGCTCGCATCAAGATAGGCAAATGCACGTATGATAAAGATGGCTGCCAGTAAATTTGGTATACCAACCAATAGGCCCAGCCAAATATCACTTTTACCCATTTTTTGAATTTCCCCTTTTTGTAAAGCTGTTGCACCGGCTGTAATTAATGCAACAAAAAATACTACCGACATAAAGTGTGCCTCTCTTGCAACATCTCCCATTTCCATTTCAAATATTTTAAATGAAGTGTCAATTATTCCACTAAAGAAAAACAAAGCCAATAAGAGTATATATTTCCCTACTTTCTGTTTTTCGAGTTGCCTTCTGGATTGAATCAGGAGATATAGCGATCCGATCACAAACACAATCCCAACAATTTTACCTAAGGTAACTTCTTCGGAGTAAACAGAAAACGCTACAATAACGGGAATCATGAGTGATAACCTCATTGCTACCAAACTTGCTCCCATACCGTTAAAATCTACTGATTTGGAAAGAATAAAAAGATTAACCACAAATAGAATTCCTACAGCTGTACTAAAAATCCAAAACCAAACCGGGAATTCGGGGATTAGTCCAATACCATCTGAATAATTAAGAGATAGTGCAGCAATTACAGCAACTAAATAATTTATAGTTAGCACATTAAGTGTTGATCGCTTTCGTATTTCAGCCATTTTTAAAAAATGGGCAATCAACACCGAACACCCCGCACTGAGGATTATAAATATCAATCCCATTTACGAGCGAATTGTTATCACAATGTTGAAAACAATATCCTGATCTACCCGTGCAAACACATTGCTCGATCTTGGGATTAACTGTCTGTAGCTATATTCAAAATTCATTCGGATTGTATCTGAAAATGTATACCCAATACTCGGGGTAATAGTAATTCGTGCATCTCCTCTTTCACTTGGTTCGCCGGGTTGATACTGGCTAACATCACGATTTATTTCACTCGGATCACCTCTTAATACTTCGCCAAGGTCATTGTTTAATAAGTAGGTCAAGCGTACATCTTCGGCATAATTCAAGTTTAGATTAAGATCGAGGGTGTTAGAAAAACGACGGAAAAATGGTAACCTAAATCCTCTTACGCTATACCCAAATTGTAGAGATACACTTTGGGATGTTTGCTCTAAAACGTTTGAGTTTGAAATACTAAATGAGGTCGTGTTGGTTCTATTATAGTTAGCAGTAGTTCTAAGACCGTTATTAAAGGTTAAATTCAACCCAACTAGTGGAGAAAATGAACGAGTTAAAGTTATATTATTTGGTTCAAATTCATTTCTAAAATCGACCGATGTAAAGTCTCCAATTCTACGCGTAACTTCGTTACCTTCGTCGGGGAAAAATCGCCACTGCAGCCTGTAGGTAGAAGTATAATTATGTGAAAAGGACATTCGTTGGATATAGTTTCGAACAAACGGGATTCTTCTTTCCCATCCACCCCATGTAACACGCCAGGTTGGCATTGGAAACGGCATATATGATTTGCCATCAACAGTTGAGCCAACTCCTGCAAGATAAGAAGCTCTGAATTGTGATTGTATTGTATTCGGGCTAAGAACCATATCCCCATCACCGGAATCTATAATTTCACTACCTTCATTTGGTAAATCGTTGAATGCAGTTTGGAGTTGTCGTCTGAAGAAACTGGAATATCCGGCTCCAAATGCCCAAACCGAAGTCTCAATCTCACCACTTTGTGTAAATTGAGTATTCAGAGAATCCGGAAAAACAGTAATAGAATTCTGTACATTATCCCTCCAACGAATATTCCAATCCAAATCAACAGAAAAATCCCTGAATGGAGTAATTCTAGTACGAATTCTCATATCGTTATTAATGTTTTCCTGTTTACTCAAACTTATTATTTCGTTTTCATCTTCGGGCTGCACTAACTGCGCAAAAGGAATTCGATTATCTAAACCGGTACGGAATAAGAAGGTAGGTGAAAAGTTGTCATCAGTTGTGGGATCATTGAACTGGCTAAAGAATGAAGCTCCTCCGGCATACCCCGACTGGCTGGACGTTCTGGAGTTTCCATACGTAATATCGAACGTTTGCATACTTACTGTAGCAGCCAATAATGATCTTGCGAAAAATGAAATGTTTTCGGCAATGGTATAACGTTCAATTTCCTGTGAGTCGTTTTGCTGCTGGTTCTGCCCCATCCTGCGTACTTGCCCCTGCCGCTGTTGCGGCTCTTCTACATACTCTTCTCCACGTGCTTCAGCACGTTCACGTTCTCTTTCAATTCGTCTCTGTTCTCGTTCTCTCTCTCTTTGCTCGGAACGTTGCCGCTGTCGGGTTTCCCTCTGGCGTCTTTCATCTTCCAGACTTTTTACAAAGTTATCATAAAAGGGGACCTTCCTGATCAAATCCTGAAATCTTACATTCAGCGTATTGTCCAAAGAATATTGATTAGATACGGTGGCACCAAGGTTTCTATCTGCCGGGGAATTCCTCCAGCTAAATCCTCCCCGGTAATTAAATGTATAATTAAGCCAGCTTAAAGGAGCAATGTTCTGAAATCTAGGACGCCATGAACCACTATAATCTTCAGAATAGAATTCATGTCGCATTTCGATTTCCGGGTTGAAAAATGCATCATTCAATACATCAAATGAAGACCTAAGATTGTAAACCGTAGAATCGGCATTAAAGGCACTTCTTGATAAAGGATCTAAATCAAACTCACTCCTATTATTAAAGCGCAGTGAGATAGGCGGCATAATATCATAATTGACACTAAATGTATTAACATACGCAAATTGGTGCGTCTGTTGAAGCTGGAATGGCTCCTGATCTCCGAATGACCGCCTTTGTGTTTCGCCATACCTTCTATCGATAGTTTGAGTGGTACTAATACTGGTAGGCAAATAAGCAAAACGCAAACCACTTAACACATTTAACACCGGAACATTTTCCATAAACCAAAGTGGTCGCACGGTGTCAATATTCCTGAATGTTAGACTATATGCCAAAGATGCCCGATAGTTCCAGCGGTCGTCATAAGCATTATTGGGGTTACTGGCAGTGCTTGTCGTATAGTTGTATCCAAGTGTTAGAGGATCGAGCAAATAACGACCCAAAAATGAGCGGGAGTTATTTTTAGTCCAATTATTAAGGTTGATGGTATAAGAATCGGAACGCGTTTGAATTTCTCTTAATCTTTCGTCAATTATTCGATCTCTTTCCGCGGGGTCTTCTACTTCATTTTCGATTGCGGTACGGAATTCATCAAAACGGATATCACCTTCTTGAGGTAAAAATCTTGGTGTAGAAATACTGCTTCTTGTGCTTAAGCTTAAAGGTAAACTCCAACCATAACGCTCAGGAATAAATCTGTGTAAGCTTATATTTGTACTTAAATCGTAGTTAGTCTCATCGCTCTTTCTACGATCAATCATACGAGAATTTAATGAGCCGAAACCATCCTGAGTATGGCTAAAACGTGCATTAAAGGTAGCAAAATCAGCCATTTGAATACGCGCACTCACATTACCTGACCAAGCCCTTTGATTATCAAACCCGGACACTCTTAGCTCATTTAACCACAATTCGGCATTTAGGTTTGGAACCCCCTGACTCCCATTTTCATCTAACATTCGAGCTGAATAACCATCAATTGTTGGGTCCACTTCCCTTCTGCCACCATGAGGGTTTCGTACTCCAAGACCAATCTCAGTTATTCTATCAAGTGATGGGTTCCCCAATATAGCCACCGTTGCTCCGGGAGCAGCATCCCTTAGTATATCGCTTCGTTCATACTTAGTATCGACATCCGCTCCCTCAAAGTTTCGCAACTGTTTCAACTCATTAAGGACACTTAATACCAAGTTGACACTATTTTCGTCAGGTTTCCATATTTCTTCGATATCTCTTTGATAGTTTTCATTTAGACTTTCACTATTGGGGCCAAAAACGTAGGTCGTATCTGTTGGGGTAATAGGCTGTCTAAACTCGTAATAACTATTCTCAAGGTTATTACCTAAACGAATAACTACCTCCACATCGCCTCTTTCTGAATATCCTTCCCCATGCACAAACATTCTTAAGTTTGAGTAATTCACCAAACTTAGATTACCGGGGTAAATACGGCTTATCATTCTAACATCTTGCGATCTTAGGTTTTGAACTGAAAGCACTATAGATTGTTCGTTATCAGCTACCTGCTCTTGCTGACCTCTTATCCTTGAACGAATAGCTCCCGGTGGCACTCGATAAGGAACAGGCTGACGTGATGCATTTTCTTCAATATTAATGGTTGAGACATCGAATGTAGTGTTTGGGTTTTCAAGATTTCCAACATTTTCAGCTTTACGCCACAGGTTACCTACAAACTCCATCGTTGCAAAGCGCAGGGTGAAGGGTTCCTTATAACCGGTCATCCACATTCGGATGTGGGTTACCCGTTGCAAATCCTCTATGGAACCAACCTGCCGCACAAAATCACGAATAGGAATTCTCACCTGATACCAGGGTAAATCGGGGTTTGCTTCTGTTTGAACATCTACGATATAGTTTTCCCCTACGCGTAGAGAAGTTGTATCAGCCGGGTTCATCCTAAACTCATATTGAAAAAATGCGTCTTCGGTATTAACTACAGCCGGGTTAATCAAACCTTCTGTATCCGGACGACTGGTAATAGCCTGCTGGCTACCTTCAGATATAGAGTTCCCTTCCAAATATCCGTACATTCTGTAGAAACGCTCATGTAATGGCAGATTTCTTACGAGGTTATTACGGTAAAATATATATTCGTCATTACTGGGGTCGTTACGTATTTGTTCAACTCTGTCGGGCTGGTCTGCATAAGCTACTTCCATAGCAGCTATAAAGTCTGCAAAAAGTGTCTGCTCGTTAATCCCATTATTTCCTGTACTTGGCACTCCATCAAGACCAACATCTTCTCTTGCAATATTCGCAACAGAAAATTGCCCATCAAACTCAACCGGTGTGTTTAGCACATAAGAACGTCCTTCGCTGTCAATACGAAGATTATTTTCTCGTTCAGCGAGTCCATCTTCGGTATTAAGCGTATTATTTGGAATTACATCTTCTGACACCGTACCAATATCAAAAATGATTTTTCCGTCGTAATTAGCAATATCTGCTGAAGTAGGCTGTCTACCATCAGGTAGTACGGGTTGAACCCAAAACTCAAGAAATTCTATATTTTGTTGAGTGAAATCACCAAGGCCACCCGGAAGAACGGCTGTCATACCACCCCACATTTCATCTTGTCTGTTTTCGAGAAATTCCCTCAAATCCATATTGTAATTATATGGGCCACGTTCTCTTGGGTTGTAGTAAATATCTAATGTTTGAAGAATATTTTGATCTTGAGTACGTAGCTGTCGGTTTGGGAATACGTCCGTAATTCTAATAAATGCAGATTCGGGGAATTGTATTGCTCCGCGGTCTTCGGTACTTGGTATCATATACCAGGAAAACTGAGCTCTGCGGTCAGAACGATCAATTCGCAGATTGTTAGCCTGTGACGCATTTGACAAATCACTATCATAACCGGGTAAAGCATAAGGAGCTGCTGCTAGCGACCATCTGCCGGGATTTAAAAAGCTAATGGTAGATTTCGACCCTTCAAAATCATCAATAAATGCAAGTCCTCTTTCTTCATCTTCGAATAGCTCTCCCCTGTCAATTGCACGTTGCACGGCATTTGTTTGAGAAACTCCAGGTCTTAATTGCGCCCATTCACCGGTTATGTCAAATGATGATGGAGCACGAGTTGAAAGCAAAGGAACTGCATTTATAGCACGGGTTAACCAAGGGGCATCGAATCGGGCGCGACCATCAAAACCAATAATAGTATTATTAATAGGTTCATCTCCAATAGGAATTTTATCTTGTATAGGACGTTCCTTAAGTCTAAAATAGGTACTACCAATACTAATGTTATCATTAAAATTATACTGGGCACGTACTCCGGTAAAGGTAGTCTGTTGAATCTGTAATATTTGATTACTTTCAAATTCAACCTCAATATCCTGGCCGGCAGACAAATACTGCCGATTTGTAATTACAATATTCCCTAATACGTAATCAACCTGATAATCAACGTTTTCTGTTAACTCGATACCATTAGCAGTAACCCGAACAGAACCCGGAACAAGAGCAATACCAAGGAAATAAGTATCAGACACTCCACCTCTGGTTGCTCCGCTTATTCGATATATTGCATTTTTAGAACTTTGGCCTGCATTGTTAGCTCGTGATGTGTACAGTTCTGTAAAGGCATAACGATTTATGGCGTCATCTTTGGCATCGGGAGAAAGATTACTTGCGTTAATTACATCAATAATTCGTTGCCCAAAAGGCTGTAGATAGGGGAATATAATACGTCCGTTTACCGGATCAAGCGTGGGTGTATTAAAGTCAATTTCATTGTTAGGTTGTGTATTACCCTGTTGATCAACCCTATCCAGTCCTAATGATTGAAGTAATATATTGTTCAACCCCGGTATATTGACCTGATCTACAGTACCACCTGTATAAAAAATATCTAACTCGAGATTGTCACGTGTAAGGTTGGTAGTATTTAACGAGTAAATATTACGCATTGTTAACGGCCATGCCCTACTGCTTGGACTTGTGTTTGAGGGGCGTAATAACTTCATGAACAAGCGTTGGTTATCCCCTTGATTTGGATCCCCAACATAAACAATATTTCCGGCAAGATCTCTGTAACTATAAGAAACAGCCAATGCCTGTCGCTGGTCTAATCGGGTTCGTAATGATATGAAACCCAAACTTTCGTTAACCTGGTAATCAATTCCTCTTCTTAATGGAATAAACTCACCCACTTCATATTCATCGGATGAAACACCTAAATCATCAGACGAAACACCAACAGTAGGGTCTCGAAACTGTTCCAAAAAGCCGGGGTCAAATGGATCTAAATCTTCATTAGGTCTCTCGTAAGTGTCTCCAGATAAAACACTTCCATAATCTAATAAAGCAAGAACATTTCGCTGCCCCTCCTCTACGGTACTGGTAATTTTCTGAACATAAACATCAATGTTTATAATCTCTAGAATTCTACCCGAATAAAAAGGATCACTCATTAACCGTTCATATTCCTGAAGGGTATAAAAATCGAGAAAAAAGTGGCGGTCATCTTCGTAGGCATTTGGTGCAACGCTTATTATTTGTTCCTGAGAACCTCCGGAAATGGTTTCTGTTTGTGAATCACCTTCTTGCTGAGATATAACCGTTGTTACTTCCAGAGCCCCAAGTCGGGCTTTTGCTTTAATTCCAAATAGTGCACCACCACCCCTAATCAAACTGTTTCCTGTTTCCATAGAAACATTACCCAGCTCGATCGATTGAATAATCTCGTCTTCATATCCTGTATAAAGAATATTTAATCGGTTCTCATACTCAAATGCACGTTCGGTATCCCAATCGGTTGAAATAGTTAGCTTGTCACCAATTGTACCGGAAATATTTAGCTTAAGATTTTGATCGAATTTGGGGTCTACCCTCTTTCGCTGATCAGCGGGTAGAGCAGGGTCTTCCGTTTCAGAGATAGATACCCCAATATTCATATTTGCAGAACCTGTTACACGCAGATTTACTTCAGGACGACCAAATATGGTTGTAAATGCCGATCTCTGTCCACCCGGTATAGTAATTCTAAAATCAAGTAAACCTCTACGGGATTCACGCTGTAATTCTGCCTCTTCAATAAATCGTATAAAGTTATCTCGTTTAACGTGCCTTTTATGTTCGGCTTTGAACTCTTCAAAACTGAACGTTCTGGGATACCCAACAGGAATATTGTGAATTGTTCTCGATACAACATAATTACCGGTAGAATCTTTTTGCACTTCGGTTCTATCGGCGTTTGATTGTATTTGAAGAATACGAGGGTGATACCTGAAAAATGGCTCCGGCATTAGCGGACTGCGAGGCATAGGGAGTACACTTACGGAATCCTGAGATGGAATTGTAAACTCCCCTGTTAATTCCGGTTCTTCGTCGGTATCAAAGTCATCAAAATCTGTTTGCTGACTAAAACCGGATGTAAAACCGGTGATTCCTGTAATGAACGTAGACATTACCAGAACCAGAACTGTAAAACACGTCTTCTGTTTGATAAAACGCACTAATCTTAAACTAATCTGCAGTAAGTGGGTGAATATTTCTTATAGACATCCGTTAAATAACGGCAAATCGATAATTTGTAACGTTTCTTTAATAGGCCTAAAGTTTAAAATTAGCAGTGGAAGATGAATGAATAGCATGGATATTAAGCATTTTTTAGACTAATATACAATCGTATTTTGCTTAAACCTGCAGTTTCGAGTATTGTTCCTCAAAATTTCAGTAACATTTATATTCCAAGCCATTACTTTTAATATCTTATTCGATGAACTCCGCAAGGATTAAAAAATTACAACTCGATATCCTGAAAAAGCACGCAGGTCCTTTTCTGTTTTGTTTTTTAATTGTGATGTTTTTATTACTCATGCAGTTCCTCATTCTGCACATCGACAATCTGGTTGGGAAAGGCATACCAACATTGGTGATTTTAGAATTAATTTTGGTGAACCTTGCTTATATGGTGGTTTTAGCGGTACCAATGTCGGTTTTGGTTTCTTGCATGATGGCATTTGGAAAGTTTTCGGAATTAAATGAGTTGACGGCCGTAAAAGCTGCCGGCATTAACGTTCTTACCATTATAAAACCTGTTTTAATGGTTGCAGGCTTACTAACAGTATTTCTCATCTGGTTTTCTAATTATGTATTACCCGAAGCTAATTTTAAAGCTAGATCTCTATTCATTGATATTAGGATGCAAAGCCCGGGTTTTGATTTACGCCCTAATATATTTTACGACGGTATTGAGGGGTACAATTTTTTGGTGCGCGAAATTGATAATCAAACCGATTCACTCTATATGGTGACTTTATTTGATGAAGGTCGAAACGGGGAACCGGGTGCCGTTATTAAAGCAGAACGTGGTTTTCTACAATCGGTTGAAGGCACACATGTGCTTTCTCTCTTTTTATTTGATGGGCAGATTAACCGAGAAATTGCCGGCACAGCCGATGATAAAAAACGTTTTGAGGTAACTCATTTTGAAAATTATAGAATTAATTTTGATTTATCAGAACTTAGCTTCAATCGGTCTGATCCTGAACGCCGAAGAAGAGATGACCGAACTATGAGTTCTCAAGCCATGCTGGCAGTTGTAGATACATTAAGGAGAGAAGCCGGGGAAGACCGTATACGACTCACTCAAAATATTGCTTCTAATGCGTTAAGCAGAGAATTTTCGCCTGATACACTTACAATTTCACCTATAACACAAAGGGACCGGTCTGAACTTAGAGCATACCAGTTAAGGCAAATTCAAGAAACACAGGAAGACCGGGGTGAATCTGTATCTGATATATCAGAAACCCACACCTCTGATTTCTATGCTTTTAACCATTTCAGGGATAGAGATCAACATATACATCTCAGGAGCTCGGCGATTACTCAATTCAGAGAGAATATAAGCCTCCTTAACAACTTGAATAACAACCTAAGGTTCAGAACCGAACGCATTGCCCAGTACATGGTTGAAGTTCACAAAAAGATTTCTATACCCGTAGCTTGTATTATATTTGTTCTAGTTGGGGCCCCACTTGGATTATTAACCCGTAAAGGAAATCTTGGTTTCAATGCCATTCTAAGTTCTATCATCTTTACATATTATTGGGTTGGAATTATTCAAGGCGAAAAATTAGCCGATCGTTTATTTATTACCCCTTTCACAGGCATGTGGTTTACTAACTTTACGCTTTTACTTTTAGGAACATATTTAATGCTAAAAGTTATGTTTGAATTCCGCTTTGCCGATTTATGGAGAAAACGTAGTGAATAAAATAGATCGTTACATATTCCGACGACTATTTGCTGTTACCCTTTTGGTAATGCTTGTATTAATATTCGTTTTTATCATCATTGATTTTTCTGAAAATTCTGACAGCTTTACAGACCGTGGAGCATCTTTATCGGAGGTATGGTCGCGTTATTACTTGAATTATATTCCGGAGATGATCCGTTTGGTCTCTCCTATGGCTGTATTTGTGGCAGTTTTGTTGGTTGCGGGTCAAATGACGGAACGCCTGGAATGGACAGCCTTAAAAGCTTCAGGTGTTAGCTTTTTCAGATACATGATACCTTTTTTATTCTTTGCCGGAATGATTGCTATGGCCATCAGCTATTTGGATGGGTTTGTAGTACCAAAAGCAAACTCTGAACGCATTCAGTTTGAACGAGAATATCTGAGGCGTACATCAGACCGGCTTGATCGAAATAGAATTTACAGACAAGAAAGCCAGAATACACTGCTATCAATCAATTTTTATGATAGCCGACAGCATATAGGATACCAAATTAGGTTTTATACGTTTGATGAGAACGGCCTTACAGAGAAAATAACAGCAAACCGAATGGAGTGGGAAGAAGAATATGAACATTGGAAGCTAATTCGTCCACAAATAAAAACATTTAACGAGATGGGTTTTGAACTTGCTTCATATGAAACTAAAGACACAACTTTTGCAATCTTCCCGAGAGACCTATCTCGAACGAGTTCAGACATCTACCTGCTCACCTACCCTGAAGTCATAGATTATTTGGATGCTATAAGGCGGAGCGGGGCATCAGGAATAGAACTCCCGCAAATTCAGTTTTTCGGTA
>PXCK01000212.1 GCA_003566635.1 Balneolia bacterium
CAGTGGGTAAGAGATAAAAAAAATGTACTTATAACAGCTTGGCAATCCCTAATCAAAAAATTACTCCTCTATCCAAAATTAAGTTATTAAGGAGCGACTAAATACACCCAAATTTGAGTGAACAAAGTATTTATCTATATCATTAGTATTCAATGGTTTATGCTTTAATTTCCATGATTTCGTGAATAATCCGGGTTAAGTCCGCCATTCATTTAACCACTGATTAAGCAGATTTGCGCAGAGGTTCGCATATTACAAGCTATCTCTATCAAGTAGTAGTGGGGCGCAGATTAATCTCCCTAAGATCGACGATGTAGCAAGGAGTAGGTGGCGACAATGGGTGCCAAGTATTGTAAATGGCTATTGCAATAAAACAAAACCACAACAATCTCGGATAACCGATTTGAGTTTTATGGACGTTGTTATCTTTGTGACTTCGTTGCGTTCGTTGTGGTTAACAAATCCATTTTGGGCAAAGTAGAAGCAAGCGTGTAAGTACAAAAAAAGTATAATGAAAACTACTCATAAGATTAAGCCTTTGAAATTCTATTTTTTTGATAAAAAACTTGCATTAGCAGTTAATTGTTTCTATATTTGCCCGCTTCTAATACATGGTTTGTTATCACACTTACATTCCTATCTATATTAGATCCTCATATAGAAGTATTTATTACTTCCTTTCATATCTTATCATATTCCAATTCAAGGCCTTATGTTTGACAGACATGAGGCCTTATTTTTTTATGGGGAGATCCAGTTTAACTCCCAACCAGATTCTCCCAGCTTGCCTTTTATTCTCAAATGCCCGTTTTTCCGGAGTTGTAGCGCATCAAATTCTCTAACCGAACAAATTATTTCGTAAAAGTTTTCACGGGTAAGATTTCTATCATGAACCCAAGCATCTTTAGGATGTTGAATAACACTACCGGGCGACACAACCGAGTTGTATTGTTTGGCACTTTCATCATTTAAGCTTTTGGCAATAGATTCATTTTCCAAAGTAACTGTAGTGGCTAATAGTGAAATTTGTACTCTTTGTTTCGGGTGCCAGAAAAAAAGTCGACAGTTAGGATTGCTCTTTAGTGCAGCTACCTTTTGGCTTCTTCTATCGGTAAAAATTCGGACTTCATTTAAACCATCACATTTTCGAAGAACAACCATTCGTGCTTCCGGTAGTAAATCTTCCGACACGGTGCACAACGTTAAGAAGCGAAAAGGGTGTTTGTGGTCAACAGATGCACGGTTGAGCTGTCCGGAAACTACCCGGATGTTCTCTAATATACTTTTCTGGGCATCAATCATAGTTACTAAAATTTTCGTAAATAATGTTTCTTATAGGGTTAATCTATTGAACGAGTAGCAAGTTTCGCAAAAGCAGAACTTTTTACGGGTTCAATTCATTCATATTTTTGGTAATTTCAGCCAACCATTAAATTCAAGATCAATCCATGATTACCTCTCTTTATATAAAGGATTTTGCGCTTATAGACGAGTTGGAAACGTCTTTTTCATCGGGATTAAACATCATCACCGGTGAAACGGGAGCGGGTAAGTCTATAGTGGTTGGTGCATTAAATATTTTATTGGGTGAGCGGGCACAGCTTGAATCTATTCGGCAGGGTGCTTCTAAAGCGATTGCCGAAGTGATTATTAAAACAGGCAAAAACGAAGATCTCACCAAAATTTTGAAAGACGAGGATATAGAATCAAGAGATGAGCTTATTTTGCGTCGTGAAATTCGTTCGAGTGGGAGTAGAGCTTTTGTAAATGACACCCCTGTTTCTCTGTCTGTACTCAAACAACTTGGGGAGCTTTTGGTTGATTTACATGGCCAGCATGATCATCAGTTGCTTCTAAAGGAAGAAAACCATCGAATAGTTTTGGATAAGCGTCCGAATGTGAAACCTCACTTAGCAGCATGGCAGCAAGCTTTTGGCAAGACAGAAGAACTTCGAAAAACGTACAGTAGGCTTAAAAAGGAAGCATCGGATTTTAAGGAAAAGCAACAGCTTTATACGTTTCAAGTAAATGAGTTGAAAGCTACAGGAATAACCGAAAATGAAGAAGAGCTTATACGGGATGAAATGCGGTTGCTGGATGGAGCAGAAATCCTCAATCAAAAAACCGGACAAATTCTGGAATTGGGTCGAGAAGGAGAGATTAACGCATTAGATTTAATCCGCTCTGTAGAACAAGCCATGCAAGATATTAGCCGGATTGAACCGGAGTTTGAGAGTTATTTTGGGGAGATTGAATCTGCTCGAATTAGTCTTCAGGAGTTGTTTAATTTTACCGAACAATATAAAAGTCGTATCTCGTTTGATCCAATCAGGCTTGAACATTTACGTCAGAGATTGACCGACCTTAAGAAGCTTTCAAAAAAGTATCTGATGGATATATCGGAATTGCCGGATTATCTGGTAGAGTTGGAATCAAAGCTTAAAGAAGCCGATAGTTTTGATATAGAACTTGAGAAACTCGAAAAAGAAATCGATGATTCTCTAAAACAACTAATAGAAGCAGGTCTTTCATTGAGAAGAGCCCGGATAGAGGAAGGCGAAATTTTATCACGTGAGATTGAGCAAGAGATAATGAGTCTTGGTTTCAAACATGCCCATTTTGAAGTTCATGTACGACCATTGATTGATAAATCGGGTTGGATAGAGTTGGAAGGTGAACGAGTGGCATGTACGCAAGACGGTTGCGATGAAGTTGTTTTCTATATTTCTACCAATAAAGGGGAATCGCCCAAAGCACTTTCGAGAACAGCTTCCGGAGGCGAAATTAGCCGAATCATGCTGGCGTTAAAATCAATTCTGGCAAGGCAGCAGCAATTGCCCGTTATGATCTTTGACGAGATTGATACAGGTATTAGTGGTCCGGTAGCGTTGCAGGTTGGTAAAACTATGCGCAAACTAGCACAGGATTGTCAGATAATCGCCATCACACATTTACCACAAATTGCAAGTATGGGGAACCAGCATTTTGTAGTTGAAAAGCAAGAAACCGAATCCAGAACGGTTACTTCTATCCGAAGACTAGACGAAAATCAACAAGTAGAAGAGGTGGCAAAGCTAATGAGCGGGAGTGATATTACCGAAGCTGCCATCAGAAATGCACGTGAGTTGATGTCGTCCGACTAAAAGCTGTGATTAGAATCTATTCTCTGAAATCGTTTCCGAATAAGCTTCAATCTTTTGGATATTCATAGAAAACGGTCCTTCCTGACTATCTTTTATCATGATACCAATTTGAGCGACAGCTGAAGTGTTTAAAGCAGGTACATTTCTTGGGGTGAAGCCTCGATAACTTGGTTTGAAACTGTTGAAAGGTAAATCTACTGTTGTCCAATCGTCAGAGGTTGATTTGAAACGAGCTTCATAAGCATAGGGAGTAAGTCGGTTGTTAACTACTGTTTTAATTCGGATGGAGTAAATTTTGTCATCGCCTTTGGTCGTAATGCGAATTCCTTCAAACGCTGATAAATCGGCCGGTGCCATTGTTCTTACAGATGCGAATCCGCCATTATTTTCTAATGAAACTACCCCGCGAAATTCGGCAAAGCCGTTGTGCCCGATTAGTGTACTTTGGGAGATACCACCCATCACACCATCGTTAACGACCTGCCAGCGTTGTTGAGGTTCGCCTGTGAAATCAATGATTGTATAGGTATTGTTGATTGGTAAAGTCAAAATGGAAAAAATGAATGAGATTAAAATGAGAAGTTTCATAACAAAAGCGTTTAAGTTAATTGCTATGTTTTAAAACCCCAAAAAGGGTTTTGTCATTCATTGTCTTGAGTGGAGTGTTTATATGTTATAAATTGGTAGGTTTTAATGGAGGTCATGGAAAGCGTTTTCTTTGATATAGAATCTTTCGCTATATAACAGCAGATTACACAGATTAACGCAGAGGGACACAGAGTAGAATTGCAAAAGTACTTGCCGGGAGGTTTGATGTTCATTTTTTTGTTTGCTTACTTGAAGTATATAAATCCAAAGAAAAGGAACACACGAATTAACCGTGTTATTTTTCAGCAATACAAAGGATTTTTAGCCTAAATCCTCCATACAAATTCGTGATTTTCTACTAAGACCTAAAGCCTTACCTACCTACCCACAATCGTTACTTCAACTTCGGGGTTTTCGCTTTCATTTAGTCGAAGAGTGCGGAATGCGATACTGCTGAGTTTTAAGCTACTGCCAGATGTTCGGTCATTAATTAAAACAAAAACACCGCGTCCATTTTCGGGATTTACGGCATGAACCACTGTGCCAAGTGGCAGGTTCGGATGAGCAGCAGTCAGAAATTCAGGATTGTAAAGTTCCCCGTTTGTTGTGGTCTGCCCACGCTCTGCGTCGGAGTAAACGGTGGCTGTCATTTGCATGCTTTCGCTACCCTCAGCTGCAGGTAAATCAGCTCTTCGAACACGGTAGGGATTGTCGTGTTGAACTGTTGGAGGAGCAAGCAGCACAAGAGTCATTCCCGGAATAACATCATCGGGATGAAGACCTGAGTTCAATGCCATGAAATCTTCTCTGTCCATTCTCATTCGTTCTAACAATCTATTAATGCTCTCCCCACGTTGAAATTCATGCGTAAAAAATCTACCCTGTGCGGTTGATTCAACTTCGAGTCCGGTAATATTTGGTTCCGGTGCATGACGGCGAACTACAAGGCGTTGTCCGGGTGAAATTACATCACCTCTTAATTCGGGATTCAACTGACGCAATTCACCTAATGTGATATCATGCATGCGCGAAATTGATGAAAGGGTTTCGCCTCTTCTTACCGTATGGATTTGTAAAGATGGGGTGTCGCGCACAAGCCTTAAAGATTCTGAATCATCATCCGGTATATCAAGTTCTTCGGTATCAACAACGGGTGGTTGCACAATGGCAACAGGTTGTTCTGGCTCACGTTGCTCAGTTGGTCGATCGGTTACAGCAGTATCCCTAACGGCCTGGCGGGTTTCTCCAACAATCAACTCCTGACCAATACTAAGTACGTTTGAATCAAGATTGTTTAACCGCCTGATTTCATTAACATCAATTTCGTACTGTCTAGATATGGAGAATAAAGTTTCACCGGGCTGTACAGTATGGAAACGGTAAGCAACAGGTGCCGGAGTTTCTACTTCCGGTACGGTAGTAGGCGGTGTTTCAATTTCGCTTGTTGTTTCAGGAGGAGCAGGTGGAGGTGTTTGTTGGCGTGGAGGCTCAGATACGAATATCTCCATCCCGGGTGACAGAACATCCGACTCCAAGTTGTTCCAGTCGCGAATATCTTGCACGGTAATATTATATCTGCGGGCAATTGAAAAAAGCGTTTCGCGAGCTTGAACTTCGTGAACTTGTGCTTGTTGACGTGTTTCCTGAGCGATTGCAAAGTCACTCCACAAAAAAATAATGAGTAAAAACGAAATAAATAGTTGGTAAAACTTCATATTGAAGGAAATTTTGGCGTTTAATTATCCATACTGTATTCTAAATCATCTAAAACCTGCCTTAACTCAGATGCAGCGTGATGATCATTGGTAGTAACGGCAATATCTATACCTTTCTTGTAAATATCCATTGCTTTTGTTGGTTGATCTAAAACTTCGTACAAACGCCCCAAGTGATAGTAAACTCCCACATAATTCGGGTCGTTTTCAACAATATCAACAAAAAGTTTATGAGCTTCTATTGTTTGAGAGGTTTTGAGATAT
This sequence comes from Balneolia bacterium, assembly GCA_003566635.1. Classification (GTDB taxonomy): domain Bacteria; phylum Bacteroidota; class Rhodothermia; order Balneolales; family Cyclonatronaceae; genus PXCK01. Next base: position 5,711 of record PXCK01000212.1, read on the forward strand.
TCCAACGCCAGAGCGAACTTTGAAAATGAATCTGAAGGATCCATTTCAACAAAAGCTTTAAGCTGTTTGATTCTATCTGAGCTCATTATTTTGAAGCGTTTACCCTGCTAATTAAATCTTGCATGGAATCGCCACCGAACCTCTCCAATAACGCATTGGCAAGAATGGGAGCAACTACACTTTCGGCAACCACTACAGCACGAGGGAGCGCACAAACATCCGACCGTTCGTATCGCGTTTTGGTGACTTCGCCTGATACGATATCAACTGTATCGATAGGGTTGAGCATGGTTGGAATGGGCTTCATCACCCCTTGAATAATGAGTGGTTGCCCGGTAGTAACGCCGCCTTCTAGTCCGCCCGCACGATTTGTAGCACGATTATAAGGTTGATTGGTATCGCCCGGTGTAATGGCATCGTGCACACGCTGACCATCTCGTTTACCGGCTTCAAAACCAAGTCCAATTTGTACGCCCTTCATGGCTTGAGTACTCATGATAGCTTGAGCAATCAACCCGTCTAATTTCCTGTCCCAATGAACATAACTTCCAAGACCGGCAGGAAGACCGGTTACAACAATTTCGTAAATCCCGCCCAAAGATGAACCTTCTTTGCGTCGTACTTTGATTTCATCAACCATTTTTTTTGTAAGGTCAGCATTAAGGCATCGTACTTCCGATTCGTCGGCTGCTTTGTAAAGACTTTCTGCACCGCCGGAAATTAGAGCGTCGGCTTCGCTTCGAATGGCTTCCCAGCTATCGTAACCATTTTCTCCAATTTGGATAACGTGCCCGCCAATTTCAATACCGCAAGCTTTTAAAAGCTGACGCGCAACTCCACAACAGGCTACTCGCATGGCGGTTTCACGGGCACTTGAACGCTCAATAACCGGACGAATATCACCAAATTTATACTTTTGATCGCCAACCAAATCGGCGTGACCGGGACGGGGCAGAGTGATTTTTTCAACCTCAGTATTTACCGGTTCAATAGCCATTGTTACAGGCCAGTTAGCTGCATCTTTTTCCCATGCACGGTTAGCAAGTTTCATGGTGATGGGGCTTCCCATAGAAAGACCATGCCGAACGCCCGATGTGATACTAACAATATCTTTTTCGAAAGCCATCCGGCCTCCGCGGCCATAGCCTTGTTGCCTTCTAACAAGGTGAATAGAAATTTCGTCGGCAAGAACTTCTAAACCGGCAGGAACGCCTTCAACAATGCCTGTTAACTCCGGACCGTGTGATTCGCCGGCGGTTAAATATCTGATCATAGAATTAGGTGATTTTATAAAAATGTTTGAATGCCAATGCGGGTAAGTCCGCCAAGTTCGCTGTAGGAATTACGACTAATATCAAAAACAAAACCTTTATATCGAATGCCAAGCCCAAACGAAAAACCGGCTCCGTCTAAGCGGTTTCTTACTTTAAGTTCTTCATGTAAAAAATGATCGTAGCCTACACGAGCATGAACATTATCTGAGAAAGAAAGTTCAGCTCCAAAAATTAAATGACGGAATATGTTGTCCGTAAAAGAAGGGTCGCTTTCGTCAGAGAGTGTAGGCATATCCCAACGGTCTAATGAATGAAGCATAACCGAAAGACGAAGAGGAAGATATTGTAAGCTTCGGGAAGCACCGATACGAATGTCTAATGGCAGGTTTTCTTTGGTTTCATCAAACTGAGAAAGCTGAAAACCTGCATTTTGAATGGTAGCGCCAAAATGGGTATCAATCCCCTCGGCATAGTAAAGCAATCCAAAATTGAAGCCGAGAGCAGTTGATGCAA
>PXCK01000024.1 GCA_003566635.1 Balneolia bacterium
CAAGACAGGTTCGGTGATGTACGAGCAATACATGCAGAAGCGACTTCGCATTTACCGCGTCACCTTCGCAGAAGGTAGGCGCAAACAGCGCAGGTTGCTGCGAAAAATGGAATCAAAAGCCGCGCTGTGGAATGTGTATAAAAGCGAAGATGACAAAATGCATCGTGCTTTTGAGCGAAAGTATCCCGGTATTTCAAAGGTGGTGCAGGAGACTCCTGAGTATTCTGAGCACATGACTTCAAAACTCCCCGATTTCAGCGGAACTCAGATGGAAGAAGGATTTGTACCTCAAGGAGGATTGGGCAATGCACGCAGTAAACTCGAGAAAAGTGTAAGCGGATTGAATTTTGGGGACAATGAATCGATAAAGGAGGGCGGAAATGTTACAGGTTTATTTCAAAACTTGCTTGCGGCCAAAGCAGAAAACGACTCTATTGAAACCTCTGAAATCAAAAATAAAGAGGCACCTGTAAATAAAGAGCAGGCAAAGCCGCTAAAGGATCGTCTCTACGGTGGGTTCGATTTTCGATGGTTGAATTCCTCTCCCTACTATCCCGAGGGATTCGGTTTGGTTCTTATCGGAGGGTTTAAGCTGAGTCAGAACTCGGGAGTGAATGTAGAATTCAATTCGACCCTTAATGCTTCCGGACTGGGGATCGGAACTGAAGATTTGCGCTTCGAAGACCCCGGGCTGATGTCGAATTACTCTCTGGGAGCCAATATTGACTACAGATTGTACAGGTGGTTTTTTGGCGGTATCGGTTTAGAAGGAATTCGAAACAACCTAGATGTGCCCGCAGGCAACTATGTGAATGAACTAAAGCGAACCGACTTCAATGTGGGTATTCCTCTGATCGTTAAGTGCCTGGTTCCTGTTCGTGGAGGAAACAGTACTTCCATTGAGCTGCGGTACGACTTAAACGGAAAAAATAATATCAACCCAATATTCGACTTTCGGGTCGGATATTTAATTGGGAGGAGATGAAAATCACAACAAAAAACCTCATTGCTTTAACAACAGTTTTTCTTGTTTTAACTGCTGCCTCAAGAGTTGTAGGGCAAGGTAATAGGATAAATCAATCATATGAAAGCCAAGAGCAATCTTTTCAGACAGATGTTAATTTGTCCTCAGGCCAAGTTTCGGTGAATATCCCATTAACAATTTTGGAATCGAAGGGAGTTCCTTTACCCATTTCGTTGTCATATTCTTACTCAGGGTTTTCTTCATCGAATATTCCTTCCTGGGTTGGAATGGGATGGAACTTGACGGGCCTGCCATCGGTTACAAGAAATGTCAATGGTTTTCCGGATGACAAAGCCATTCAAATCGCCGGTTTGGTTGGTGGTTTTTTTGAAGGCGGATATCTAAGAAATCAACGCGATATTTCAGCAAGTCAAGATGAAGCCGATTTGCCTCACATATCCTCGGGAAAAATCGATTTGCTTCCTGATCTTTTCAATTACTCGACAATAGCTGAGGGAGGTACGTTTGCCCTCAAGAGAGGAAGCAGTTATTACAATCAGGTAGCCATTGAATTTCCTCATGTGGGAAATCGAATCGAGACAGTCTGGGATTTTTCCTTACCTCAGCAACACCAACACATTAAAGGATTTAATGTTTGGGATCTCGGTAATATGAAATACGAATTTGAGGAACGAGAACAATCAATAATACTTGAGGGCGTTAACGGCTGCAATCCTGCAGATCATTTGCCCTCACAGTACGCTAATCCATCTTACACAGGGTCCTACGGGTCAAGTTGGTTGGTGTCAAGAATTCTAAACCCTTTTGGGGATGAAGCATATTCATTTAATTACTCCGAAGCCAATGAAATTGATTACCCGATGCCCAATTGGAGTATTGGAGTCGATTGGATTCCGGATATTAAAGAATGTGAAGATATCCATCGTAATTTTAAAAAGTATATATCAACAATAGAGTATGAAGGAGGATACGCAGAGTTCGTACTTAGTGATGAAGATAGACAGGATCTCTCCGGACATAAAGCACTCTCGGAAATATTGGTTTATAGGGATGAACTACAAGAATACTACCAACGAATAAAGTTCAATTACTCAACTTACACTTTGAATGATTTATTACTTCTATCCTCTGTTGAAATATTCAACAATTCCGAGCAAAGGGTGCAGTCATTTACTTTTGACTATATCAACAATGAGATATTTTCTAACCATTCGTCTGAAGCTGATCTGAAAGTGGCAAAAGACTACTGGGGTTTTCAAAACGGAGCATGGGACAATCAAAATTTGCTGCCGGGAGAAAACAATGACTTAGAGCCCAACGAAGACTATGTGTCGTACGGAGCTCTAACGGATGTTACGAATTCTGAATTAGGGAGCAGTGTCCATTTCGAATATGAACTCAATGAATTCAGCAGGATTGCGAATGAAGAAATTTCTGTTGATGACTATCCTGAAATTGTTCGCAAAGGTCCGGGTATACGGGTCGTTGCGAAAGTATCGACTGATGGCAACGGCAGTCAGAGTAAAACATCTTATAGGTACACCATGCCTCTGAACAGCGAATTTCCATCGAGCGGGATTTTAGTAGACCCCTTGGTGCACACTGCAGAATGGGAGGGGACCGTAAACTTCTCTTCTCACACCTTTTCATCAATCGGTTCTCACTCACTTTTTTCAGCAAGATTTGCAGGCGAGCCAGAACTGATTTATACCCGTGTAGTTGAGGTGTTTGAGCAGTTTGAATTACTTGAAGACTATCAGGAACTGTCGCCTGGATTGGGAATTTGGTGGCCGGCTACGCACGTCATGGGATCAAAGGTTTCGTCGTTTAGTTTCGCAAATAATGTCGGGGGATATACCCAGCCTTACGCACCCTTGTTCAGACCTTACTGGAGACGCGGCTTATTAACTCGTGAAGCATATGCAGGACGGTTGGATGGCTCTCCATTTTCAACTCCACTTGATACCGTATTCATTAAGGAATATGAATATGATTTTGAACCAACAGGTGATCAAATAGAAGGGATGAAAATGAATAGGATGTTTTGGGTGAATGGAAGTTTATTTAACCCGCCGCATTGTGTTATAAATAAAATATACAGTGAGGTATTTATTTGGGAATCAGAAAGGAAAAGACTCTCTAAAGTTATTACAAAGGAGCTTAAAAATGAAAACACTTGGCCCGAAATCACTAGCGAGGTTGAGTATGTTTACGATAATCCCGATAGTAACCTTCCATCAGAAGAGACCATGACTTATGCAGACGGAACGAAGGAATCTGTATACCGTAAATTTTTTAGTGATTATTCACCTGAAATTAGCCCCAATACGAATTCTGAATTAAGCGCAATTTATGCCTGGCACTATTCGGACATACCAGGTACGTTCAATCCTGATTTGCCTGTAGAGGTTTATTCGTCTATACAGAAGGTCGGAGAGCCTGAGATGGTCACGAGCAGCGTTATAACGATTTATGATAAGTCCCTAGCAAGTCCTTCAATGGTTCCTGTGCCAAAGTATTCTCTTGTTGCAGAAATAGGTGAGCCAATTGAAAACTATCAACCATCTGGAGTCGAATTAAGCAATCTTCCATACCAGCAAGTACTCAGCTATGCTGATATCTTTATGAAAGAGTCAGAAAATATGGTTTTCGATGACATATTTACACCAATTGAGATAAAAGATAGGTATGATGTCTTTTCAGCGGTCATAAAGAATCCTTTAACAAATATTAATCTGGCTACGATAAGCAATGGCAAGCTTTCAACTTCCCGCTACACCTCCTTCGAAGACGATTATCATGGAGGGTGGGAGCCAAATTCTGATGGCATTATCGATCTATCAAACGGCCCACCCGGCAATGTTCCTGATTGCCCATCGTACGCACCAACAGGAAATAAGATTTACCGGCTCTCGCACGAAAACGGTTTTACATTTAATTCAATTACGAACGGTACAGGATTTTTGCCGGATACCAAATACCTGCTCTCATTTTGGTCAATAGGATATTTTTGGGATATCGCGAGTTTTCCCAATATAAACGTGTTATCGCACACTTCGGTTGAGAATGGTGAATGGATATATCACGAGTATGAATTTGATTGGGTCGATCCGGAAGGTGACGTTTTTATTACTATGGGGGGGGAAGGTTTCATTGACGAATTGAGGCTGCATGAAATTGATGCCGTTATGGAAACTTCGGGGTACTATCCCGACGGCAAATTGATGTACGAAGCCTCCGCCAACCACGAGGTAGTAACATATACATACGATGAAAAGGACCGACTCGAATGGGTTTTGGACAGCGAGAGAAATGTAATCGAACATCATAAATATGACGATAAAATAGTGGACGACCCCGATAGCTATCATCGTCATGTACATTACACCGCGAAAGCTGAAGGTTTGAGTATATCTGATTTTCCCGATGAAATCGGAGAAGAAGTCGATCACAGTATCATTGGTGAAAGTATCAGTTATTCTGACGGTTGGGGCAGGCACCGTCAGTCAGTGACATTCGGCCTGAACGAAAACAACAGGTTGCTTGTAAATTTTTCTGAATATGACGATTTCGGTCGTGAGGCAAAGAAATACCTTCCCTACTTTAAAATCAACCATGATTTTGATCCTTATGCCTTTAATCCGAATGTAAAAGATGAATGCGAATCATGGCATTCGGGGACAGTGCAGCACCACAGCGTGAGTGATGAAATGGAAGTAACTACGGTTCCTTATGCAGAAACCAAATGGGAGAACAGTCCTCTGCAAAGGCCCGTTGAGCACGGGAGCCCCGACGAAGAATTGGTGATCGGAGAACGTTCAACAAAAACAGAATACGGATGGAATGAAGCGAATGAAGTTCGAAAATGGGTGTATGATTCGGGCAACGGACAGGTTTCAGGATCCAATTCCTACCCTGAGAATGCATTGAAAAAAGTCATGATCACAGACCCGAACGGACAGCGCTCAGTTACATTCGAGGATGCCCGCGGGCGAGAGGTGGCAAGAGGGACATATCTGAAAATTGATAATGTGAACGGAAACAAGGAGGTTGGTTCTTCATATACCTTGCAAGGTGTCGACCAGTCATTGCAAGTGCTCATTCTATCCTACACAGTTTTTGATGATTTGGGCCGAGTAGTCTGTGAGGTGCCAGCTGCTGCGGTTGAAGAGATGAATAGCTTTGAAATTGATCCTGACAATCCTTCGACGATTTTTGATGAACTTATTTCCTACTATGAATACGACCATCGAAGCAGACTGGTGAAAAAGTACGCCCCGGGTTTGGGGTATTCCGAATTCGTTTATGACAGTTTTGATCGTGTTATCCTTTCTCAGAATGCCGAGCAGAGGGCCGAGAATCTGTGGACTTTCGTAAAACACGACAGTAGGGGCAGAAAAATCTGCGGCGGAGAATGGTTGAGTACTTCGGATGCGGAAGGTCACCGGACTGCAATCGAGAATTCATCATCTGATCCTTGGGAGAGGTTCATCGGTGATGTGAGTGGTCATCTCTTCGGCTACTCCAATGCTGCTTACCCTGTCGTATCCGCTCAAGATGTGCGAAATGTGTACTACTTTGATAACTACAATTACAAGGAAGTTATAAGCGGGTTTCATTTTTTCGAACCATTTGGTGACCATGATGATGAAATGAAAGTGACCAGAGGATTGCCGACGGGCAGCTTAACGCGAGTGCTGCACAGTGATAACGGAACCTTGGGAGCCATGCTGCTTACAACTTCATACTACGATGAGAAAGGGAGAATAATTCAAGCCTTTACTGACAATCATGTAGGCGGGAGAGATAGGATAGACACCTATTACGATGATAAAGGAAGATTGGAAAAGAATGTTCAGCACCATCGGCATGATACGAGCGCGGATCCCCATATTTTCACTACCCGATACACATATTACCCCAATTCCGGAAAGCTGAACAGAACCTTTTGCCAAATCAACGACGATCCCGAGGTTACCGTGAGCAGGAGAAGTTATGACCTGAGGGGGCAATTGAAGAATCTCTTCCTGCACGGTCCCGCCGAGCCTTCACCTACTACCGCTTTTATGCAGCGCATACAATATAGGTATGATGCTGCGGGTAGACTGCGACGGATCAACAACCCTATGTTGATACCGGATGCCTTCAACAGCCGAAACGACATGGTTTTCGGACAGGAGTTGATGTATCATACATTCAGTGATGTCATGCATCCGATGCACACAGGACCGGATAACAATGCGCAAGATCCCATTGTGAAGTTCTTGCCGCGTTATGACGGAAACGTTTCCATGATGATGTGGAATGCGAAGTTACCTGAGACGGACGGAGGAGTACTTCCAAAAATGGTTTATTCCTATCGCTATGATGACATGAATAACCTTACAGATGCTCGTTATGCAGCTGATCAATCCGGATTTCCGGGTAGTTTTGATCAAGACAAAGAAATGTTCAATGAGCGTATCCGCTATAACTTGGGGGGAAACCTACTCACACTACAAAGGAATGATCTAAACTTCCTCGCATCAGGTATGGTGATGGATGACCTCAACTATGAGTATGCTGGAGGAGGCTATAAGCTTTCTAAGGTAACTGACGCGGGGTATGGTGAATACACACCATGGAGAAAGCATTTTATTGATGGCCATAGTGGAACAGAAGACTATATATATGATTTGGCGGGACGCGTTATTGAGGATAAAAATCGAGAAGTACAGTTAGAGTACAACAGGCTCGGATTGCCTCGCAAAGTCGATTTCAGACAAGGTGACGGTGTGGTGAAGTATACGTATGACGCTGCGGGGAATAAGCTGGGAAAACTAATCACACCGTGTGTCAAAAATCCCGAGGATGAAGAATTCTGTAATGATGAATCACCGACGGTTTACAACTACATCGGCAATTTTGTGTATGTAAATGGTGAACTATCCATGATTTACCACCCCGAGGGGGTGATTCGTCCTACACCTGATCATGCTGAAAACGAAACGGACTACGTCTACGACTACTTTATAAAAGACTATCTCGGTAATGTTCGCGTTGTACTGACGGGCGAAGATGCAGTTTTGACCGAAAAGTGGCTGGCTACCATGGAAGAGGTTCACAAACATATAGAGAATGAGGATTTCGATAACCTGAATGAGTTTCGAGATGATTTGCCAAACAACTATCCGGTTGACGGTTCTGTAGAGTACAATGAATTTATAGCAAGCGTGATTGCAGACGAAGAAATGGTCATCGGTCCCGCCAAGCTTTTACCCGTTCAAATGGGCCAAAAAGTAACCGGGTCGGTCAGCTATTTCTACACCGAAGACGCTCCGGGCACCACTTACGATAATCTGGGCGTCATGGTC
>PXCK01000205.1 GCA_003566635.1 Balneolia bacterium
ACATCATCGGTACAATTATTGATGCCGAAGATGGACTTCCGCTTATTGGAGTTAACATTATTATTCGTGGAACAACTTTTGGTACTGCTACGGATTTAGAAGGAAACTTCAGAATACCGAATATTCGCCCTGGTGAATACTCTGTTGAAATAAGTTATGTAGGGTACGAGAGGTTACTTCTTACAGGTATAATTGTCACAGCCGGTGAGGATACAGAAATCAATCTTGAGTTGAACCCTGTGGCTTTGCAAGCAGGAGATGAAGTTATTGTTGTTGGTGAACGGCCTATTTTTGATGTAGAGCAATCATCATCTCGTACAACATTTAGCCGTGAACAAATTGAAGCTGCACCTGTTCGCAGGGTTGATGAAATTGTTGGTATGACCGCAGGTGTATTCCGTGATCCGACCGGTTTGTATATTCGTGGTGGTCGTGCAAATGAAACAGGTTTCGTTTTAGATGGTGTTTCCGCTCAGGATCCCCTTGCCGGTACAGGCTTTGGTCTTGATCTTGGTGCAAACGCTTTTTCTAATGTTGAAGTAACTACCGGTGGTGTAGATGTAGAACATGGGAACCTTACATCCGGAGTAGTTTCGGTTCAAACACAATCAGGTGGTGATGAGCTAAGTGGCTTTTTCAACCACAAAAGAGATAATCCCGGTAGACAAACGGGCAGTACGGCAAACTTCTTTACCGATATCTATCAAATGAATCTTGGTGGCCCTATTCCAACGGGTGGTTTATTGCCGGGAAGCTTGAACTTTTTCTTTGCTGGTCAGGTAAATCTCACCAATGAGTTCATGCGTCAAACGGCCAATCAGGTTCAAACCTCGTTAATTGATGATACTTTTTGGTCGCCACGTCAGGATAACCGTTGGAGTGGCATGTTCAAACTTACATATACCCCTCAATCGGGTATGCGCTTAGAAACTGCTTATACTCGTTCATTAACCATCAATCAAAATACCCGAATGTTACAGATTGTGGGTGATGATGTTCAGATTCGTCCGGGTTATCAGTTTTTCTTCCAGGAAAGTTTAGACAATGCCAACACCTACGCACACGACAGTAAGCTGGCTTATGTGAAATGGACTCATGCCTTTTCTGCAACGGGCTTTTACGATGTACAGTTTAGCCGTTTATTTACCAGATTACGTGCCGATGCAAATGGACGTTTTTGGAGACCAACCCAGGTCGATGGTGACTTTGATGCTCGCAGCATTATTACATGGCCAATCACACCGTTTCCTGCAGGTGGGAACTTACCTATGTACTACCGGGACCCGGTTTTGCAAACAACGGTGGTATTGCTTCTCTATGGCATGATCACTTTGCAGAGGAATACACATTACGTGCAAATCTAACCAAAAACCTTTTTGAAAATACACATAGACTTCGCTTTGGTTTCGAAATGAAGTTTATGGAATACCAATGGATTGACATCACTCGCCCATGGATTGGGGCTCCCATCCAGATTGATGAAGATACGTTCACTGAAACATCACGCTTAGGTCAAACATCCGATATTTGGAATGTGAGTCCGGCAAGGGGTGCATTTTATGTGAGTGATCAAATTCGCTATCGTGGACTGATTGCTAACATTGGTGCAAGACTTGAATATTGGTTTCCAGGTGCTTACGTAGATCGATTTGTAGATGACCCGCTTTCACCCATACCGGATGCTATTCGCGAAGCGTACCTTAACGATACCTATAACCTTTTTGGGGCACGTTTTAAGATGAGATTATTACCAAGAATTAACGTTTCCTTCCCGGTTCGTGAAAATATGGTGATGTTCTTTAATTATGCGCACAAATCGAAATTACCGCACCCAACGCATATTTATGCCGGTTTAGATCCATTTTATCAAGACCGATCAAATCTTTCTAATTTGGGTAATCCAAACTTAGACCCGGAAGTCGATATTTCCTACGAAATTGGATTCCGCTATCAGTTAACATCAAATGATGCTTTTAATATATCTGCATTCTGGAGTGATAAGTACGACTTTATTACATCACAAAGAATCTTCGTTCAGGATGCCACAGGTAGGGAAGTTGCCAGGTCATTTCGTGTAAATGGTGATTTTGCCCGTGTTCGTGGTGTTGAAATTTCATACCTGAAGCGATACAGCCATTTCTTAAGCAGTAATATTAACTTCACTTACTCTATAGCCGAAGGTTTAAGTTCCACCTCGAATGATGCATTAAGAGATATTATTGATGGTGGTCAGGATATTGGCAACAATATCGAAACGCCATTGGCATGGGACCGTCCGATTGATCTTAAGGCAAGTTTGATTTTTCGTTGGGATCGTACGAACGACCCGCTTTTTGGCGTAGGATTCTTAAACCAGTTCCAAATATTCTTATCGGGTATGTATCGTAGTGGCTTGCGCTACACACCGATGATTTTTCAGGGTAACGAAAGAAACCCCATTACAGGAGAAGAAGACTGGAGACCAATTTATGAAAGAGATACTGACCCTAATAACAGATTCTCCGAAATAGGTGAACCTTGGGTTATTTTTGACTTAAATTTCCAAAAATGGTTTGATTTTAGTGGAGTGAGACTAAATTTCTCAATGGAGATTTCAAACCTCTTCAATGCAAGTAATGCTGCAATTATTAACCCGGTAACCGGTAAAGCTTACCGAACCGATTATCCAACCGATCAGGCTTCTTTAATTGAATTACGCCAGGATCGTAGTTTCGATGTTCCATCAAACGTGAGAGATCCTCGCTATGTTGACCCGAGAGATAACAGTAGCCCATCATTCCTGAATCCGGCAAACTTCCTCGAGCAAAGACACATCGTGTTCGGAATCGGTATTAATTTCTGATAAGTAGTATTCATGAAAAAAATTCTAACATCATTTAGTTTATTTATAGCTGCACTTGCATTTATTTCATTGCCAGTTGCAGAAACGGCCATGGCACAAAGGGGTATTATTCCAAGTTTAGGTGGCGCGCGCTCCGGTACATCGGGTTTTCAGTTTTTGAAGATTATGCCTGATGCACGAAGCGCCGGTTTAGGTGGTTCTGCTGTCGCAGATATTACCGATGGTTCATCGCTATATTGGAATCCTGCTCTTGCGGTGCAAATGGAATCCAGCCAGTTTATGATTAGTCATACGGCATATTTTGTAGACATATCCATGAATTATGCCAGTTATGTGCATCAATTTAGAAATATGGCATTTGGAGGTTCAATCTTGTTTTTAGATTCCGGGGATATGAACGAAACTACGGAGTTTAACCCAACCGGAACCGGCAGAACATTCCGCACGGTTCACATGGCAGCGGGCTTATCTTTTAGTCAGGAACTTACAAGCTTATTTAGTTATGGTGTTACGGCAAAATATCTGAATGAAAGAATCGAAGAAATTGAAACGAGTACTGTTGTATTAGATTTAGGTTTCTTCTACCGTGTAGGTGATACAGGGTTGCGTTTTGCTGTAGGTCTAAACAATTTTGGTACAGATGCATCACCAAGCGGTGAAACCCGAAGAATGACTCTTGATGGAGAAGTAATTGAGGATGAATTTGAGAAAATTTCACCTCCAACAACTTTTATCATTGGTGCTGCCTACGATACATGGTCGAATGATAATTTCGACCTTGTACTAACGGGTCAATTAACAAATCCAAGTGACAATGCTGAGCAATTTAGTCTTGGTGCAGAGTTAACCTATCTTAATCAATTTTATTTGAGAACAGGCTATCAGTTTGGGGTTGATGAAGTGCAATGGCCAAGTTTTGGCGCAGGATTTAACCTTCCTGTACTGAATTATAGCCTTGGGGTTGATTACGGTTTTTCCACTCGCGAACGTTTGGGCAGCCTGCATAGAATAGCACTCAAATTTAACTTGTAAGTAGTATTATGAACGTAAAAAGACTATCCATACTTTTAATTATTGGCCTTTTGGGTCTTTCCATTTACAGTTGTGATACTATTTTTGGAACCAAAGGAGACTCAATAACCGATAATATTTTTGAAGAAGGTCGACAAGACCCAACACTCATTGTAGATGAAATTGGTTACGCCGCCTTGCTCCCGTTTTGGGATGACTTTGATCAGCCTACTGATGTTTTTGTAGGTTATGATGAACTTGTCTATGTAACCGATGCTGAGGGTTTGCATGTATTAGACACAGCCGGTAGAAAATACCTGACTGTTCCGCTTCGCGGTGCTGTTGCGGTAACTCAAGACCGCTTATTAAATGTATATGTAGCAGCTCGAATCGATACAGTAATTACTCCGGTTGATCCCGATATCGTTTGGGATTTAGCGGCTGTGTATAAAATTAAAAATGCCAATGGCGCCGGACCATTGGAGTTTAGTGATGTTTTAGTGCATACGACTCCACAATTGGATGCAAGTAGGTCTACAACATCTTCTCAGCGTTTTCGCCTTGACAGAAATCGTCCCGATAATGACGAGTTGGTTGAGATTACCGGGCTTGCAGTTTTGGCTAATAACGATGTTTATGTAACCCGACGTGGACCAAGAAATCTAACGGGTCAGGCAGTTGCACAGGATAATACTGTTTTAGTCTTAACCCAAGAACTTGATTCTAACGGTAACCCAACCGGCAGGATGAGAAACACTACCCAGATACGTGCATTGAATCCAAATCTTCCCTCAGTTTTAAGCGGTATCGATATCACAGATATATCGACGTTTATTGGCCCCCCACAAAGAGATAATTTGAGTGGCGATCTTGGTTTTTTGATTACTCAGGGAAATTTTATCGAACGTGATATCGCCTTCCGTGTATTGTGGGTAGATGCAGTTAATACGCCCGATGGATTGGAATTCCGTTCTAATCCATCCCTACTTGCTCGTGATACATCAAGAGCGGAAAGTTTCCTATATGATGAATTCAAATTCAAAAATCCATCAGGGATTGCATATTCGGCTGATGAACGTGCTCATATTTTTGTAGTTGATTCCGTTACCGACAGTCTCTACATGTTTCAATCTAATGGCATTGAAGGGGTGAATCCACCTCCGGGATCAAATGTAGAAAAAGCTATTAATGTTTCGTTTGGTGGAACAGGAGCCGGTCCAAGAGAATTTAATAACCCAAGTGGTGTAGCCTATTTCAGGCGAACGGTTTATGTTGCCGATACCGGGAATAACAGGATTTCCCGATTCCGACTTAATACCGATTTCGAATAAGCAAAGATACTTATTTAAAGCCCGGTTTTTTTAATAAAGCCGGGCTTTTTTTATGTATTTTAAAGCATATTTACCCAACTAAATGAAACCAATATGTCTGCATTAAAAACTTCAACTATTGTACTATTCGCCCTGCTATTTTTTGCTTGTGCACCTTCTGCAACTGTAACGGAACAATCCGAGGAAAACCGGGTTGATTCAGTTGAACAGGAGGTTGTTACAACCGAGTCAACCGTTGACGAGCCAAGGTTTCCACTCGCTGAGCCGGGGCTGTTTGATAACGGTAAAATGTGGACATTTGAGCACCCACCGGTAGACTATTTTTTAGAGGAATATAATCTTGAACTCACCAACCAATGGGTAACACACGCTCGCATGGGTAGTGTTCGGTTACCAAATTGTACAGGTTCTTTTGTCTCAGAAACAGGATTAATTTTAACGAATCATCACTGTACACGAGATGAAGTTATTCAGGTTACGAACTCCGGTGAGAATTTAACTCGTGATGGGTTTTATGCTGTAAACGTATCAGATGAAAGACGCATTGATGGCTATTATATTGATCAGCTAATAGATATCAGGGATGTAACGGAAATTATCAACTCAACTTTAGAATCATCTGAGGATGGAACTTCTGTAGAGGAAATTAAAGCCGAAATTGAACAAGGTATAGCACAGGAGTATGATGACTTTGTGATTGTAGAAGTTGTTGGGCTTTATAACGGTGCTTTGTATTCGGCTTATGTTTTTAAGCGTTATGATGATATCCGCCTGGTTATGGTACCTGAGTTAGAGGTCGGTTACTTTGGAGGTGATCCGGATAATTTTACGTATCCACGTTATGTTTTGGATATGGCTTTCATGAGAGCTTACGAAGATGATGAGCCCCTTCAAACAGATTATTGGTTTAATTGGAGTGAAACAGGAGCAGAAGCAGGTGAAGCGGTTTTTGTAGTGGGGAATCCGGGATCAACAGAAAGACTGAATACCATTGCTCAATTGGAATACACTAGAGATGTATCTCATCCAACCCTACTTTGGTTGTTCAATAACTTTACCGATGCTGTAACTGGATACCTTGATAGTGGCGCAGATATAACCGAAGAGGAAGAAGTAGAACTTCAAAACCTAGTATTTCAAATACAGAATGCAATTAAAGCTTATGATGGAGGTCTCAAAGCTTTACAAAATGACGAGATTATGGGACGGCGATATGTAAATGAAAATCGATTTCGTGAAAAGATCATGGAAGATGAAGAAACTGCTGAAAAGTTTGGTGATTTGCACGACAGTATTCAGGAAATTGTAGATGCAAAAAGAGAAATATCATCAAACTCTTCCGCTTTATTCGCTCTATCACCCGGTGTAACGATTACATCCGGCCTAATGCAACGATCATTAATTTTTGGAATAATACAGACGCTGATGGAAATGGATGATCAAAGCGTTATGGAAACAGTAGAATTTTATAAAAGTATGGTAACCTCAACACCTGATTGGGATAAAGAAATTGAGAGAAGTATGGTGAATGGCAGAGTTCAAATGATGTTGGATAAGTTCGATGATGAACAAAAATCAATACTTGAGGGGCTGATGAACGGAAAATCAGCTGAAGAATATGCTAATTACATAGTTGATAATTCGTTGTTAACATCACATGAAGGAAGCAACACCCTACTTGCTATGGATGATTTTATGTCAGACCCCGCTGTTGAGTTCGGTTATGAGTTTGCCTTCTTTTATGAGATGATTAATATGGAGATGTTTGAATATCAAGGTTACGAAGAAGAACTAAATCGAGAGGTCGGATTAGCACATTTTGCAGTTTACGGTACTGAATTCCCGCCTGACGCTACTTTTTCACCTCGTTTACAAGATGGTAGAGTTTTATCGTATGAATATAACGGGACAATAGCACCCGTTAACACAACTTTTTATGGCATGTTTGATCGCCATTATTCACATGGTATGGCAGAACCATGGTCGTTACCCGAAAACTGGAGAAACTTTCCGGAAGATTTCGATTTAAGTACCCCGCTTAACCTTATCAGTACAAATGATATTATTGGTGGGAATTCGGGTTCGCCTTTGTTAAATATGGACCTTGAAATAGTTGGGTTGATTTTTGATGGCAATATCGAATCAC
>PXCK01000032.1 GCA_003566635.1 Balneolia bacterium
CTCCCAGTTCATCCAATAAATTGGTGATTAGGGCGTACGGGTGGAGTTGCCAAACTTGTTCCTAGTCTGGTTTAAATTACAAATATAGAACCTTTTGATAATTTATAGTAAGATATGAGGGTTGGGGTGAGGGTGTAAATAGGCCTAAAAATTGTTCTTTTTTCTGACTTCCGAGCTTATTTATGTGACTATTCTTATGGTATTTGATATTTATATTTTAGTTTTTTAAAAAAAGTATTAAGTGGGTGTTAAAATGAGGAACTCAGGAAAAAAGAGTCATTAGTCAATGTATAAAAAAAGCCAAAGAAGATGAACCTCTTTGGCTTATAACAGTAGTTTAAAAAAACGGTTATTTCTTTTTGGGTGGAGTTCCCAAGTGAACACCTTCTCCATAAGCTTCGGCTGCTGCTTCCATAATGGCCTCAGACAATGTAGGATGCGGATGAACAGCTGCAATTACTTCATGACCGGTTGTTTCAAGATCACGTGCCAATACAGCTTCTGAAATCATTTCAGTTACCGTATCACCTATCATGTGGCAACCTAACCATTCGCCGTACTTCGCATCGAAAACTACTTTTACGAAACCATCGGTATGACCTGATGCTGAAGCTTTTCCACTTGCCTGGAATGGGAATTTACCAACCTTCACATCGTACCCTTTTTCTTTTGCAGCTTTCTCGGTTAACCCTACAGAAGCTACCTGCGGTTCACAATAAGTACAGCCAGGGATATTATCATAGTTAATAGGCTGTGGGTTCATACCGGCAATTTTTTCAACGCAGTATACTGCCTCATGAGAAGCTTTGTGTGCTAACCAAGGCGCTCCGATAACATCCCCAATAGCATAAACACCTTTGGCATCAGTTTCGTAAGTTTCAGTGTTAACAACAATTGAGCCTTTTTCTACCTTTACTCCGGCCTTTTCAAGACCAATACCTTCTACATTACCAACAACACCTACGGCAGAAAGAACTACATCGGTCTCTATAGTTTGTTCTCCTTTTGGTGTTTTAACGGTTACAATTACATTCTTACCTTTTTTCTCAACTTTTTCTACAGAGCTTTGGGTAATAATGTTCATACCCGCTTTTTTGTAGATTTTGCCAAGCTCCTTACCAATATCTTCGTCTTCTATTGGCAGAAGTGTTTTCTGAAGCTCAACAACCGTTACCTCTGTTCCAATTGTATTGTAGAAATATGCAAACTCAACACCTATTGCACCCGCTCCAACAATTACCATGCGCTTTGGTTGTTTTTCCATTTTCATGGCTTTTTCGGAATTGATAACCGTTTCGCCATCAAATTTTAAACTTGGCAATTCACGCGAACGTGCACCTGTTGCTATAATAATATGCTTGGCTTTAACGGTGTCTGTCTTTTTATCCTTGTCATCAAAAATATCTACGGAGCCATTTCCTGCAAGAACACCTTTTCCTTTAATAACATCAATTTTGTTGGTCTTCATCAAAAACTGAACACCTTTACTCATTTTATCTGCAACACCACGGCTTCTTTTAATAACTGCAGGAAAATCAACTCCTACATCACTCACTTTCAAGCCATAGTCAGATGCATGGCGTAGATGTTCTAAAGTAGACGCCGATTTTAATAATGCTTTGGTAGGAATACATCCAATGTTTAAACATACTCCGCCTAAATCTCTTTTTTCGATAACTGCAGTTTTAAGTCCCAGCTGGGATGCACGAATAGCCGCTACATAACCACCGGGTCCGGTTCCAATAACTACTACATCAAATTCTTTTGCCATTTTTTAATAATTTTGTGTGTTAGAAGTTCTGATTTTTATGTCGCCAATTTACGAAAATTGAACCACTTTTTTTTGATAGCTTTGTAAAAGCATATTGTTGCTAATAAGTGCTTTTCGCAATATTTAAGGGTATTACCCCGGATTATTCACCAAAATATTTTGCTGGTAGCAAGGCGAAGGTGGAAAATCAGCGGAAGGGTACCTTAGCCAGCCATGGGTTTCGTTTTACGGGAATCGCTTCGCTCGGTGCACTTCGCGGGAATCGCTTCGCTCGGAGTGCATCATTTTAACCAAACCCAAATTTGAGCAAGTATGGTATTTGTCTATAAATAAAAATTCCAATAGCATAAGATTTAAACTTCATACTTTCGTTAATAATTCGGGTTACATCAAATTGTACCTGCTGCTTCAGGTTCCGGCTTGGTAATCTGTGTAACGCCATGAGGTTTAGGTCTGCCATTTTCATCTATGTGAACAAAAACGATTTTATCAATAGTGATAATCAGGTTTTTGTTGAATTTATTCCTTACAACACACCTTAGGGTTAATGATGTCCGGCCAAAACTTACTACCTCCATTCCCATTTCAATTATATCACCTTTTCGAGCGGTATTAATGAAATTTATTTCGGAGATGAATTTAGTAACTACCTTATCGGTGTTGAGTTGACATATTGCAAAAATTGCGGCTTCTTCGTCTATCCAACGAAGCAGGCTCCCACCAAATAATGTATTGCCCGGATTCAAGTCTTCTGGCTTAATTAACTTTCTTGAAAAAAAACGCATGATTTAATTTTTTTATGATTGTGAGCTAAAATATCGATTTTGTTATTTACATATTACCGTTTAACACTACAGCCTCACAAAAGATTTGTTTTTATGATTTCAATTTATCATTTTGTGGCAACTTTAATATTAACAAATTAACAAGTCATGAAATTTTTGAATTATATTTTTTTAAGTTTACTAATTCTTAGCCTTACTGCCTGTAGTCAACCTCAGGAAGAAGTGCCTGCTGTCATTGAGGATATAGTTGAAACCGATGCACGCACCGATTTCTTCAATAACTTACACCAACTTTGCGGTGCAACTTTTACAGGAGAAGCAAGCTACCCCGAAAACGATGATCATGCTTTGGTTGGAACCGGTTTAAGAACCTACGTTTCTGAGTGTACCGACTCTATGGTTAGAATTGAATTGTTCCGAAACGATGGCGAATACTGGCATGGTGCTTGGGTTCTTGAGCAACGGGAAGAAGGGTTACATTTATTTCACGACCACCTGGGCGATGCCCGTACTATGGATGACTTAGGTGAGGGCGACTACCACGGTTATGGAGGTTTTGCAAATTTAGAAGGTACTGCAACACGTCAGTTCTTCCCTGCTGATGAGGTAACCGCCGAAATAATTCCCGCAGCCGCTACCAATGTATGGATGATGGATTTAGATTTCGAAAATGAAGTGTTTACCTACTATCTTGAAAGACATAATGAACCGCGTTTCAGAGCTGAGTTAGCTCGAGCGGAGTAAATTTTCCGAATCTTTTTTAAAGCCCCTGTAAAGGGGTTTTTTTGTAACAAATTATAATTTCTAAGTTAGTTATTATAAAAATACTTACATTATGAAAAATAGAATGATGCCTGATTACAGGTATTAAAGCTTACTTTGAGAAACATCAATCAGTAAGTAAAATTCTTGGGTCAGGCACCGGTTTTAATCACAAAAAACTGGAGGTTGCCATGCAAACGCTTCTGAAATACTCAATTTCGTTTCTGCTGTTATTGATACTAATGCCGTTGCAAATAATGGCTCAGTTTGCAGGTGGAAATGGATCCATTGAAAACCCCTATCAAATAGAAACGGCTCAACAGCTCAATGCCGTAAGAACCAATCCTGTTGCTCATTTTATATTAACTGCCAATATTAACCTGGGGGTTGCACCCTGGAA
Organism: Balneolia bacterium; assembly: GCA_003566635.1. Lineage (GTDB taxonomy): Bacteria > Bacteroidota > Rhodothermia > Balneolales > Cyclonatronaceae > PXCK01. Next base: position 3,719 of record PXCK01000032.1, read on the forward strand.
TCAAGATGAAGGTTGGGAACCCATAGGAACGAATCAAAACCGTTTTAAGGGTACTTTTAACGGGAATAACTTTACTATTTCCGGTCTAAAAATTGACCGGGAAACCTCCTTACAAAGTTTGTTTGGATATGCCGAAGATGCCAGTATTAAAAACCTGAAGGTTATCTCAGCTACCGTAACCGGTACTACAAACACAGGTATCCTCTTAGGTAACGGATCCAACGTTAAAATAGATAATATTGAGGTCTCAGGTACAGTAACCGGCACAACATCAGTTGGGGGAGCTATTGGTGCAATTGGCTCAAGTTATATTCATAGATTGCATGCCAACGTAACCGTAAATGGCACAAATACAGTGGGTGGTCTAATTGGTTCACAGTTTAACTCCCATATTCGTTATAGTTCAACGAATGCTACCGTAAATGGCGGATCAAGAGTAGGTGGTTTTATAGGTAGTAATAATGGGAGTAATGCTGCCGTATCAGATAACTTTGCTTTAGCAACTGTTTCCGGTTCTGCCGATACAGGCGGTTTCATTGGTTTTCACCAAACAGGAAATACTGTTCGCAATTTCAATTCCGGCTCAGTTTCAAACCCTAATGGCGGATTTTTGGGAACCAGATCATCCGGAAGACTAACACTTAACTTTTGGAATATTGAAACTACAGGAGCCTCCGTTAGTGCCGGCGGTGAAGGAGTTATAGGTTTGACAACCGCTCAAATGCGCGACAGAGAAACATGGCGGGCATTTAACTTTCGCCAGGTGTGGCAGATTCAGGGTGGAATCACTTATCCAAGATTTAGAAATTTCGGTGCATACACTCCATTCCAACCTGCAAATTTAAGCGATATGAGTGGAAACGGCAGTGAGCAAAATCCTTACGTAATTACTACCCCTGCTCAACTGCAAGCAATGAACCAAAACCCGGAAGCACACTACAGATTGGGTAGCGATTTGGATATGGCTTCTACCGTTATTTGGAACCAAGGCTTAGGATTTGAACCTGTCGGGACATCTGCTGACAGATTTACGGGATCACTTGATGGAAATGGATACACCATAAAGAATCTGAATATCAACCGACCCCATGCAAGTACAATAGGCTTATTTGGATTTGCCGATGATGCAGATTATAGTGACCTGTTTTTCCACGATGTTTCAGTTATTGGTTCAGGCACAACAGGTGGATTGGTTGGAATTGCCTCCCGAAATCAATTCAAGAATGTTCATATAACAGGATTAATTGTAAATACAGGCAATGAAGCCGGTGGTATCATCGGAAGAATACACACAGGCGCCTTTTTTAATGGCTCTTTTATAGGTCATGTTTTCGGTGGCTCCTCTGTTGGTGGTCTGGCGGGTGGTCAATTTGGAATGGATGTAACCATGGCATTTACCAGAGGAAGTGTAAATCATATACGTTCTCAAACCTATGATGGATCACGTTTTGGCGGTTTATTTGGCAGTTTCAACAGTTCCAATATGACCGATGTGTACAGCCATAGTTCCGTTCATGGAGTGCGAGAAGTAGGCGGCTTGGTTGGTTACTGGCAAACAGGAATGTTAGCCAGAGCCTTTAGCACAGGTAAGCTAACCGGTGATGAAAAAGTGGGCGGACTGATTGGTGATCGGCTGTACGGGTCTATGATTTACGGTTTTTGGGATACCGAAACTTCAGGCGTTTCCGAGAGTATCGGTGGACCGGGTGTTGTCGGTTTGACATCACAAGAAATGAAAAGCTCCGAAACCTTCAAAATGTTCAACTTCTTCAACTTATGGAAGATTGATGAAGGCTTAAACTACCCTACATTCCAGGATATAAGTCATTTTGAACCACCTACACCAATTACATTAGGACAGCTGTCAGGCTCCGGAACAGAATCAAATCCATATATCATTACTGATGTGAATCAGCTTCAGGCTTTACACCTCGATATGGAAGCTCATTTCCGTTTGGGTGCCGACATTGATATGAGTTCAACCCTCATCTGGGATTATGGACGAGGTTGGCTGCCGGTTGGTGTAAATGCCAACAAATTCAAGGGCAGTTTTGATGGACAAGGACGCACCATTTCGAATCTGTACATTAACCGACCCGAACATTTAGGAAGTGGGTTGTTCGGCTATGTTACTGAAGTTGAATTCAGCAATTTAGTTATCGAAGATGCTTTTGTAACCGGTGGTGGACGTACTGGAATTTTGGCAGGTGATTTACATATTGCAGATGTCAATTCCATTTTTGTATCAGGATTAGTGCACGGAACAGGTATACATTCAGGTGGTATATTTGGGTCATTACATACCGGGGAATTAAATGACCTTCACGCTTTTGTAGATGTTTATGCCCGTAGTAATGCCGGTGGGCTGGTAGGTGGGCTCTTTGGTGCTCCAATGAACCGGACTTCATCAAGGGGAAATGTTATTTATAATTATTTGGATATAACTTCGGGTGGTGCGCAAATGGGTGGATTGCTTGGAAGCTTTAACGGTTCTGTGATGTTACAAAATAGTTTTAGCCATGCAAATGTATCAGGCAGAATTGATGTAGGAGGACTCATTGGTTATGCGCAAACCGGAGATATTGTCAACAGCTACAGCACAGGAAAAGTTGAGGGTACTGAAGCAGAACGAACCGGCGGGTTAGTAGGAAGAAGAATGTATGCTTCATTCCTTGATTCTTTCTGGGATATGGACTCATCAGGTCAAGCGGAAAGTGCACTTGGATATGGACGAACAACTGACCAAATGACCTACCCTTATGATCAGCATACATTTAGCTCATGGGATTTTACTAATGTATGGAGAGCCGATAATCAAAATCACAATAGTGGTTATCCGTATCAAGTTGCGAATCCTCCGGTATGGTATAGTATAAATGTATCGGCAGGAAGTGGGGGTGATGTTGATGGTGGCGGTAGTTTCTTATATGGAACACGAATAACGCTGGAAGCTATTGCCAATGATGGGCGTGTATTTGAAAACTGGACTGAAGCAGGCGAAATTGTTTCTACAAGTCCAAGTTACACATTTACCGTTACTGGTGCCCGTAATTTGGTTGCGTCATTCGGTATAGATACAAATATAGAAAATGAAACTGAGTTACCGCGTAAAGTAACATTAAATCAAAACTATCCGAACCCTTTTAACCCTACCACAATCATAGAGTTTGCTTTACCTGAAAGTGGTTTTGTTAGATTGGATGTTTTTGATATTACCGGTCGGCATATTTCAACATTGATCAATGGCCAGGTTCAGGCGGGAAGTCATACTAAAACTTTTGATGCAAGCCGTCTGTCAAGTGGTGTATATCTATACAGGTTACAAACTGCTCAAACCGTTTTAACCCGCAAAATGATATTGATTAAATAATATACTACCCCATAACAAAAAAGGGAGCCGTTCGAAAGAGCGGTTCCCTTTGTTATGTATATTCAAGCCCGGATTATTCACCAAAAAATTTTCTTGGTAGCAAGGCGAAGGTGGAAAATCAGCGGAAGGGTACCTTAGTACCCTGAGCATGACTTTTTCATCTTCAACGCAGCTAGCATGGAA
>PXCK01000228.1 GCA_003566635.1 Balneolia bacterium
AGCAGTCAATATAGTAGCAAAGGTAACCCAACCGATGTAGGGTACCATCATCCATCCGGCAACTTTTGAAGCTTCGAAAAATAGCCGGGTTGTATAGATTATTAATCCAAGAAGGATGGTGATTTCAATAAGTGCCAAAGCCGGATTTTCCAATGTAAAAAAAAGAAACGACCACCAAAAATTCAGGAATAACTGAATCCCATAAAACACCAATGCCATTTTAGTAATCGTTGATCCTGATTTCCAAACAAACCAGGATGCAACTCCCATCATTGTATATAAAATAGTCCATGCAATGGGGAACACAAAATTTGGCGGATTAAAAAATGGCTTCTCAAGCGTTTGGTACCAAGTATCTATGGAGGTTTGAGTAAAAAACGAACCACCTATTCCTACCAATAAAGGAATTGCTACAGCTATGATAAATGCCACTGATTTATTTATATTCATTTTTTTGAAGCCCCTAATTTGTTCAGAAGATTTCCTAAAAACATGTTTGAATAAACCCGATTAACGTGATTCATATCGGCTAATACAACCAATCGTTCTCTCGCCCTGGATAGTGCAACATTTAGTAAGCGAGGAACGCTTAAACCATTTTTAGTTTCATCAAAGGGACGAACCGAAAAATGTCGTACTCCCCAATTTCCGGGTGCACCACTCATAATCGTATCAAACAAAATCACATCTTTTTCCCTACCCTGAAATGTATGGATTGTACCAACTTCAACAGCTGCATATCCGGCTGCGTACAGTTCCTTCCGATATTTCCAGACCACACTACGAAAAGGCACAATCACGCCAATCTCTCGAGGCGGAACTTGTTCATTAAACACCAATCGTTTAACTAGCTCCAACAAAAGTGTTTTATGCACATCATTTTCGGGTCGAAATCCTGCTTTTTTTTCTCCCAATGCTAATACGGGTTGATATCTGGATGAGTCAACTAAATAATAGGATAGTTTATCGTCTTCGCCGGATTTTCTTTGCTTCGTTTTCTTCCCGGTCTTCAATCTACCCGAATAGAAAACTTCGCTGATAACCGTTGCCATATCATCATTTAAGCGATATTGCGTATCAAAAAAGCAGGTAATTTGTTCGTTGGCGTCTTTCCATACAAACAAATCTTCGAGGGTTTTGGCACCCGAAACAAGCGTATATATATCTTGTTCAAGCATTTCCCGATGTTTTTCGGAATCGGTTGATGCGATAGGCGGCAACTGCATGGGATCGCCTGCAAAAACGATATGTTTTTTACTTTTAGCTGCCAATACAAGTATGTATGGAAGGTTGACCATAGATGCTTCATCTATTACAACCGCATCAAAACTCATAATATTCAGCAAGTCGGATGTACACACTCTGGCAAGTGTGGTGGCAACCAGTTTTTTCCGACGAATTTCTTTAAAGGTGAGCATTTCAAGCTCTTCTACCAGCTTTTCCGACTTATCCTCTTCCTCTTCTTCGTCAACTTTCTCCAACTTTAGAAGGTCATATTCATACTGCAACTTGTTGGGAATCTTTTTTCCGGAATCTTTCAACTTTTGGATGGTTTGCTCCAACAACTGCTTCCGAATATCCTCCCTGTCGGCCATAAATTCATTTTTGATGGCGTTACGCTTTTCTTCGATTTGCTTTTCAAACGTGAATTCCTGGAGCGATTCAGAATCGAGAGCAGTATCGCCAAACCTTGTTATCATATCCGGGTCAGCCTGATGACCGGTTTCCAGCAACGCATCAATAGCACTTATCAATCCAACATCTACAGCTCGATTTGTATTGGATGCAAACAGCACCCTCATTCCGGAGAGCAAATAATTCGCAATAATGAATCCCAAAGTAGCCGTCTTCCCGGTTCCGGGCGGCCCCCAAACAAAAGTTACCCTATTTTTAAGTGATTTTTCTATCGCATCACATTGGGCTTCGTTTCGCAAACCATCATGTAGTACATCAATATTAATATCCTTTGATGCATCAGATGGATTAACCAGAATAGCTTCGAGGTTCTCTTTAGCTTTTTCTGATCGGGTTATGGATTCTAGTTGCTCCAATGTTCTGGTTAGGACAAAATCATTAACCCATTCTACCTCAACCTCAATTACAGGCTCGGGCAGATAGGCGTCGAATTTGATATGGACTTGTTTTTCATCGGTGTGAACCGGAACACCAAAAATGGGCTTCTCAACATTTAATACTGATAACTCATCAATATGTTGAAAAGAAGGATTCTGAGAATCAAAAATGTACGTTTTATCGTCTGCTTCATGATGAGTCGACTTTCCTTTACAGATTAACATTTCTCTGCTAGGTGTAGCACGTACAGCAACTATTTCTTCTTCAACAGCACTTTTAGCATTTTTTAAAAGTTGCTGTACGTCTAATTTTTTCATCAAATACGAATATTAATTGCCAAAAATATTTCTAAGTAGATTGCGAACTTGATCCTCACCCTGTTCCCTTAAATATTGAGTGATACGCTCTTGTATTGCATCCTGATCAAGACCCGGCCTCGGCGATGATGTTGTTCCACGAACTTGTAAAGGAACGGTAATCCTACCATCTTCTCCTTGCAGTGCCCGAACGCCTTCTCTGGTTATAACCGGTTCAAGTGGCTGGGCAAAAGTACCCGGAAGTACCGCTCTGATAGAGTAATTAATACGATCATCAATCAGGTTTTGAGTACCGTTTATGCGAATACCCAAACCCGTACTGGTCAAATCCATATCTTTCAAGGTCATAATTCCATCAGAAATTGAAAACTTTGAAACCCAATTATCTAAAGATAAATCGCTCAGTGAGGGGGAGTTTAATAATTCCGAAGCTTGTAATTGAGTGGGGTGATTTTGAACTCTAGCACGGCGCACGCCGAAGTCGCCGGTGGCAACTGTGGTTTCAACTATCGGATCAAGATATTCATCCATTTCGGTCACATAGTTAATTGAGCCTGTAAAGCGTCCCGACATATATTCGTGGGCATCTCGTAACCCTGCAGGATTCAAATCAGACAGAATATTTGAAAATTCCACATCAGTCATAGTACCCACAAAAGTAATTTTTGTACGGTCAGGTTGTGGAACGTCCCATCGGAATCGACCTTCTGCTTTACCACCAAAAAGTTCAGCACTCGTGTTGTCGACTGCAATATAATTATTGGTACCGGTTACCCTCCCTTTAATGTTCGTTACTGGCACCTCAAAAAATACTAGTCGCCCAATCTCGGCATCGAGGTTCATACGTAAGTTCGGTAGCTCAATCGGAAATGGTTCAGGTTCGAAATCTTCCGGTAGTGGTTCATATTGATAGAGTTCATCGATATTTAACACGTCTGAACGGAAGGTCGCATTTAATTCAGCCAAACCGGATGGATTTTCTTCAACCAAACGCATATAGTTTCGGAGCGTACCGGCAAAATCGAAATCAGATTCACCCATTTTCATGCTAAAACGTTCCAAATCTACATCGTTATTATTGAATTGAAGACTTCCATTCAACTCTGTTATTGGTGCAGGCAGTGAATCGTCCGATGCTGAGAAATCAGTTACTGTCAGCCCACCTCTAAAACGTAAACTTTCGAAATCCATAACAGGTCCACTTACACGTAGATTAGAATTTGCACGACCTGAAATAGTATTGATATAGGGCTCAAAATCTATAAATTCATTAAACTCGTCGAGTAAGAAATCACCTGAAACAGTAATATCTACGGAAGGATTATCCGTTATAAAATCGGTGACATTTCCACGAAGTGAAAACTCATTACTTCCCACTTTAGCACCGGATGTATTTATAGTAATACGATTTCCATTGATATCGGCATCTATTTCCACTCGATCGATAGGTTTTGGAAGTTCGTGATAACGAAGTGAACCATCTCGGAGTGTAAATTTGCCATTTGCGTTGAGATTTTCCGGATCTGCGACTCTTCCTCTTGCTGTACCCTGAAATTCCATCACTCCTCTAGCGTCAAGCGTATCGGTATCGATAGGGTAAAACTTAGGCAGGGTAGCCAAATCCATGAACATATCTATTGTAAGGTTGAATGAAGTACGATCGTCATCAAGCGGATCGGTTATGGTTCCGGATAAAGCCAGTTTGTTTTCTGCTGCCTCTGCCGCAAAAGATGATATTTGAATTCGATTTTGAGTAGCGTTCAATGCTACATTCATGTTTCGAACCGGTTCTTCTAAATCCGGTAGTTTAATGAAACCGTCAACAAGATTTAAGTCTGCATTGAAATTTGCATTTTCAGCATCCGTTACAACACCAACCAAGTTAGCTTTTGCCGTCATTTTACCCGATAGTAGAACACCATCTAAAGGATAGAAACGCTCTACAGTAGCAAGATCAAGATTGAAATCCAAATTCAAGTTGAAGTCTGCATTGTCTTCTAACGGATTGTTGATAACCCCTCCAAGAGTAAAATTATTACCTGCTGCAATAGCATTAATTCTTTCGATATTTACTATTTCGTTTGATGCGTTAATCTGGATTTGAATATCCTGAATAGGCTCATCAACCCCGGGATATTGAACAAAAGCATCTGTTACAGAAATTAATGCGTTGAAATCCGGAATTGTTTCTTCAGAGAAAACCCCATTTAATGTTGCGTTTACAACAACTCCGCCACCCGTTTGAACACCCTCAAGGTCTTCTTTAAATTCATCAGGTAAAAGTTGTAACAGGGATGCGAAATCGTCTGTTGCTGAATTAATCTCCAGATCAACGAACATATCGGGTTGGGTGAAATCACGAATAGAACCTTTTAAATCAAGATCAAGGCCTCTGAAACCAAGTACACCCGATAGTATTTCAAAATGCTCATTTTCCATATCTAACACGGATGTTTGCGAAAGATTGAAAGCAAGGTTATCTACCATAGTACTTCCTTCGGAAATAAATTGAAGACTTCTAACTGTAGCGTCGAGATCGGTTTCAAGCACATTTGTTAGTCGAACTATAACTTCGGCATCAAGTCCACTTAGCGTAAATTCAGTTGCAACGCTTTGGTTAATGTAGCTTAGAGCAGCATTGCGAATGGTAATTTTCTGAATATCAATTTCTGAATCGGATGCAGCTGCTTCGGTTTCGTCTTCCGCCGGTGAAAGAAGGCTGTCTAAATTGGTGTTACCATCCTCAAATACAAAATAGTTGAAGGCAAAATCATCTAACTCAATAGCATTGACCTTTAAATTTCCTGATAGAAGCGGAAATAATTGGACCGAAATAGTAAATCGATCTAAAGAAGCCAAAACAGGAAAAGTACCGTCTTCTGCCTCACGATCAATATCGGGAACAACTACCTCGTTGATTACTAGGTTAAAAGTTGGGAAGGTCCTGAAAAGGGTGAAACCGATATTATCGACCTGAATTTCTCGGTTAGTCATTTCATTTAGTTGAGGCAGAACGAGATTTTTTAGGCGTTCATCCGTTAAATAGAGGTTTAATCCTGCAATGAGCAGCACCATAAAAATAATTATACCAATAAATATTTTGGCAAAAAGCTTCATAAAAGAGTAGTATTTGGATTGTGTCTGTTTATCTAAAAATACGAATTATTGCACAGTTTATTGGATGAGTAATGGTGGTGATTTAGTGATCTAGTCCTAGTGTCAACAGTTCACCGTCTGCCACCTATAGTTCACCATCCAAAGCATCAATCATCCCAGAGTTCTGAGCGAATCATGGTGGCGGTTTTGGACGATAGTTCATATTCAATTTTTGCGCGTTTTCTTGGTGGGAGTTGTTTTTCTACCAAAGGAGCACTGCCTGCTGTATACAATACCAAATCCACCTCATGAACGAGAAGTGGTAGATTTTTCCCTGTTATAACACCACCTGTAATAGTACCATCAAACTTAATCTCGTGTTTTATTTCATTCATTAAAACGGAAATACTTTTTTCTTCAACCGTTATTAAACCGATGGACTCCAAATTCATGCGCTCCATCATCGATAACGTAAACTCGTGGTTGAAGGAATAAATTAAAGGTAAAACAGCGGTGTCATCAGCCTCAGATTGAAAAGTGCGGTAGTGTTCAACTCCGACAAAAATGGCATCGAAGTTTACAATTTTTGCTGATTCTTCAATTGAAAGCAGACTGGTTTTAAGACCTATCTCCTGCTTGATAGCATCCGAAATCATCCCTGCAATTTCTTTGGTTTCAGAAACGCATGCTATAGTGTTTAAACGTTCCGGCCACTCCATAAAGCTAAGTTGCTCCATGAACAGGGTTTCGACCTCTTCTTCATCGAGTCCGTAACCGATTAGCTCTTCGAGTAAAGCTCTGAATTTTTGAGCGCCTTTTTCAAGACGCTCCGATTTATCCAAGCGCGTATTTTGCCGAGCAACCACGAAACCTCTCCCCTGATGGCTGTTTAATAATCCTTCCTCCATCAACATTTGGTACGCTTTTCTAACAGTATGAAAACTTGCATTTAATTGCTTACCCAATACCCTTGTTGATGGTAAAGTTTCCCCTACCTGGAATTGTTTAGTAGCAATCATCAGGCGTATTCGGTCAGCAATATATTTGGCAGATATCATTCTCTAAAATTGCATATATGGTTTTGGGTGGTTTGTGCGTTTGCAACATGTAAGTTAGTATATTCTGATCATAGTTTTTTTCTGAAAACCATATAAATACCATGACCAAGGGACTCATCCTTCTAATTCTTTTTACTACTTTTTCTGAATTACATGGGCAAGCTTCTGATATTTATGACAGAAGTTTTACGGATGTTGATCAATTCGTATTAAATTTTGATGATTCCGGCATTGAATCGATTGAAGAACTAGCATTAAGACTCACGCGACCATTTGGAGAAGACTACCAAAAAGCCAGGGCCATTTTTACGTGGATTGCACATAATATTGAATATGATACAGACGAGCGTTTAAACCGACAGACCGATTCTCATTATCCTGAGATGGTTCTATATCGTCGGTCGGCCCAATGCCATGGGTACGCTTCTCTATTTAAAGCAATGGCTACTTATGCAGGTTTAGAGGCTGAAATCATTCAGGGTCATTCCAAAGGTTATTATTATTCGGGGATTGAAGACCCAACTTTTAATATAAATCATGCGTGGAATGCTGTTAAAATTAAAGACGAATGGATGCTTTTAGATGTAACCTGGGGCGCTGGATATTTACATGATGAGACGGGGGTTTTTGTTCAACGCTTCGAAGACCATTATTTTCTTACAAAA
>PXCK01000148.1 GCA_003566635.1 Balneolia bacterium
CCTTCGTGTCGTAATCTCACAACCCGATTGGTGGAGCTAACGGTTGAGCCTTGGGTTATCATGGCATAGATGTATGGCTGATGTGGGAAATCGGGGTGGGCAGCGAGTCCCATCAAACCCGCTTCACCGGCGTTGAAAACATCCAATTCGATATAAGGCTCATCTTGAAGGACACCGTTTTCAATCAGTCGGATTCGCCCGGGGCGTTCGCTTACCAAAGCCGTTTCATCATCCAAAAACAATAAAGACCAAGGCACTTCAAGACCGGTCTGCCACACCTCAATTTCGATACCTTCCGGATTTTCTATCCATTCGTCTTCCACTTGCTGTGGTACTTCCCCTATTCGTATATCCTGAAAAAATAAACATGAAGGCAAAAACAGAACGACCAATAAAAACACTAAAATGCGACGCATACCCGGCTAAAATAATTTTTTATGATTGATGGATATTTAATTTAACATTTTTAGCGGTTAAATAATTCTGGGGGTGGGGGGGCGATTGCAACCAGTCCAGCCATGGAATAGCCCGAGCGAAGTGATTGCCGTCCTGTCCAGCCATGGATTTAAATCCATGGCTGGCTAACGAAACCCATGGCTGGCTAAAGAACGCACTTAAAATGTGATCAAATAAATTTGTAAATCAAATATAAATAATAATATAACCAGCCATGGGTTTAAACCCATGGCTGGAAAATGAAACCCATGGCTAACTAACCAAACCATGAGATACCTAAGGCACGAAATATCATTGAATAAACGAGATAAAAAACCTTTGTAAATTACAATCGATATTAAATCGTAAATATAATATAAATAATGGTATAACCAGCCATGGGTTAGCCCGAGCGAAGTGATTGCAACCAGTCCAGCCATGGATTTAAATACATGGCTGGCTAAAGAACGCACCTAAAATGCGGTCAAATAAATTCGTAAATATAATATAAATAATGGTATAACCAGCCATGGGTTTAAACCCATGGCTGGCTTGGTTTTATCCCTTAACCATTTCATTGAATTCTTGAAGAAAGCTTTTCTTAAAGTGATGATCTTTCTGGTTTTTGATGTAATGATAGACTGTTTTAATATCCTTTTCTGATACTGAAAAAGTTGCATAACTCTTCTGCCAACCAAACTCTTCTGAAATCAAATTATTACTATTGATGTAACGAGAACTACTCCCTTTAACATGCTTCATAATAGATGATATTGTCTTATTTGGGTTGAGCCTGAACAAACAATGAACATGATCAGGCATGCCGTTAATTATAGATACCGGAGATTCTATCTCATTAAACTTTTCAGTTATCAATGAATAAACTTTCTGTTCAATACTAAAATCGATAAGTGGTAATCTATACTTAGTTGCCCAAACTGCATGAATCCAAACATTATTAAAAGAACGAGGCATAATTCAGAGGTTCTGTAAATGAATATTTAATATGTGCTTAATATAAACAAAATATAAATAATGACTTGAATAGTCATTGGTTTATTCCGAACGAAGTGATTGTTGTCCTGTCCAGCCATGGATTACCCCGAGCAAAGCGACTGTTGTCCTGTCCAGCCATGGATTTAAATTCATGGCTGGCTAAAGAACGCACTTAAAATGCGATCAAATAAATTCTTAAATCAAATATAAGTAATGGTATGGCCAGCCATGGGTTAGCCCGAGCGAAGCGACTACCGTCCTGTCCAGCCATGGGTCAGCCCGAGCGAAGCGACTGTTGTCTTGTCCAGCCATGGCTGGCTAACCAAACCCATAGATGTCACAGATGTGCATTCCAACTCAAAAACCGGGTAAGATAAATGCTATCCCATTTTTCGATTAACATACAAATAAATAAATGGGATTATCCCAAGAGTATTGGTGATACCAAGAACAACAAACCAAATAAGTTGATCTTTTCGTGCGTATTTCCACATGGCAATTAATGTTAGAATTATATCAATAATCAAGAAAACAGCTACAATGCGAAAGAGCCATTCGAAATTATCGAAGAAATATTCATGGGCATTTTTCATAGGTTTTAAGAATTAGTTTATGGATGAAGCATAAATGGTAGGTGTTCATTCTCCCTTTCGCAAAATCTTTTCCATTTTGCGGCCTTTTGCAAGTTCATCTACCAATTTATCCAAATAGCGGACTTGTCGCGTGATGGGATTTTCCAATTCCTCGATTCTGTATCCGCAGATAACACCTGTAATGTGTTGGGCATTTGGATTGAGGTTGGCACGATTGAAAAAGCTTTCAAAGGTAACATTCTCGTTTATTAGGGTATTTAATGCAGGAACATCAAAACCCGTGAGCCACTCGATTACCTCATGAAGCTCGTCAATTGTTCGCCCTTTACCCTCTACTTTGGTTACATAATGCGGATAGACAGAGGCAAACGTCATCTTTGCCATTCGTTCGTTATGTTCAGGTGTTACTTTCATATTCGGTTGGTTTATTTAGTCTTGAAGGTTGACTATCACTTTATCTAATCGATGGTTTTCGAACATTTCTATGGCTGATTTAACCACATAAATATATGGAATTCCAAATATCAGCATCTCAAATTTCACATAGCACAAAGAGCCAAAACTTTTGTACATTGCAATATGTGTTAATAAAGCCTTTTTCGGATTAAATTAAAAATCGGCATCAATCAAAACCTAATAAGGGAAATATGGAAGTCTTACACGAGGATAATGGTAAGAAGGGTAGTTTCTTCATTCGTGTGAATGATGAAAAACAAGCTGAAATGACTTATACATGGGCCGGAACTGAGCGCATCATTATTGATCATACCGAAGTAAATGATGCCCTCAGAGGTAAGAGTGCCGGCAAGCAAATGCTCATGAAAACCGTTGAATTTGCCCGGGAAAAGGGGATAAAAATCATCCCGCTTTGTCCATTTGCAAAAAGCGTATTCCAAAAAGTGCCCGAAATTCGCGACGTCCTTTAACCCCAAAAATCACCCAACATCATGGAAAAAGAAAACATCACCAAAGAATACACAAACGGCGAAATCACCATCGTTTGGAAGGCCTCAAAATGTATCCACTCCGGAAACTGCGTTAAAGGCAGCCCCGACGTATTTCAACCGAAAACCAAACCCTGGGTAAAACCCAACGCAAGCCCGACCGAACAAATCATCAAAACGATTGATACCTGTCCATCCGGCGCACTAAGCTATTATTATAATGATGGTCGGGAAGGGTGAAAATTAGGTGATATAGTAGGCGTCACTTTTTGATACACATCATGTTTTAGTACAAATCAAAGTACTACGCTTTATTCATCATCATCTATTTCCCACATGCATGCTTCCCCAAGTAAGAAAACACCAATAATGGATTGATTGCCGGTATCACGCCGGCCGCGACTTGACTCGTTCATTATAACTTCGGCCTCAAACCTTCCTGCCCATAAATCGGTACCTTCAAGAGGGTAGAGGATAATCTCCCTGTTTTCTGTTGTAAAGGTATGCAATGCTAAGGCGGTAGCTGTTACTGTTTCTCTTGATATAGGACTTCTACGACGTTCAGTCTCATACTCAAATTCGAGATTCCCACCAAATGTTACACCCTCTGTTTCATAGGTGTAGAGCGTATTATCAGGTGGATAAATTCGAACCATCACACCCCTCATTGCTCGCCCTTCATGCGCACCACTCCAATTCATATTAAACACGCCATGTTGGTTGGTTCCCATACTTTGGATTGAGCCGGTATAGCAATGATTCGCGCTAAAATCCGGATAACCAAGAAGCCGAATATCAGGGCCTTCCATAAAAGCGATAAACGAACATGGCGTTAAATTCTGCATCCGAATCGGTGTATCATCACGGCAGTCAACAAATTCTTCTGTTTCGGTTGCATCAACAATAATGGAATATTCACGTGGAGGTGCGTTAGGCTTAGCTCTTAAACCCGAAAACGATAAACTTTCAACGGTAATGATGAACGGAAAATCATCCTCATCATCAGACGTTATAACTGTAGCTTCTTTTCCATTGCTGTAGGTAGTTAAGGTATGCTGACCAGAAGGCTCAATATCCCAGCTAAGGGTTTCATCTTCGGCATTGGAAACAATTCCCTCCAGATCAATAACAGTACCGGGCGCAACAAAGCGGGTTCCGCGCATATTTGGAGGGTTTATAGTTATAGCTCGTACTTCAATAGGTTTAACTTCTATTGGCTGAGCTCTTCGAAATTCACTGATGCAGGATGCAGAAGCAGGGTTTGATGTAAACGGATTTTGATAAATAGTATCTAAGAGACAAATTTCAAGGTGTCCCACACCAACATTGTTCACTCGGTAGTTCTGATGATCAACCCGCTCAACAACATCATCTCCATCGTAGGTGTACGATCTCGTCCATTCATCTTCGGTGACTTCAATCGGACCGAATTCACAGGCAGGAATGGTATCAAAGCCGACTGAAAGGTTTTCAATAATCTGCCCAAAACCTTCGGTATAAACCTGACGATTTGCTTCCATCATACCGTCAATTATGCCGGATGATACAGTTAGCCTCAAGCGATTCAGTATCTCTCCACCGGCAGCATCCCATAACACACCTAACTGATTCTGGGACAGGTCGAACTCTTTGTTACTTGCAGACACAAACGCTTTATCCCACTTTCCTTCGAGTACTTGCGCATCTTCAAGGAATTCATCCGGACCAAACTCCCTTATGTGAAATCCCCAAACTTCGTTAGGGAATAAGGCCTCCAAATATTTGATAGTATAGCCAACCAATGAAAATGAAGTAGCTGCGGTGGCTGTTGTTCTGCCAATATGTTGACCAACGGGGCCACCTTTAACCGCTCCGTAAATGGAAACAGCCGCAATTCCGTAGGTTTTTATTTGATCACTAAGCTCAAACCGTTTTAACGTTTCTTTGATACGTTGATAAGACCACAACATAAGTTGTAATTGCTTGGCATTTTGTTCAAAGTAAATACGATCGCAAATGGGAGTATTGATAGCTGATACGCTGATATCGACATTATTTCCCCAATAGCGCGGGGCTGTTACATTCCCGGCCGATGCCCAAAGCTCGTTTTCCTGCCTGTGATGTATTTCATAACCGGTTTGACCCGATGAGTCCAAAATAGATCTGGTATTGTCAAACTTAATATCTGCCGAGGCAGGGTTTTGCTGATGCAATCGCTTATAAAGTGTTAAGAATAAATCCCACTCATCATCCGAAAAGTCTTCTCCTAAACGCTCTTGGGTAAACTGTTCACGAAAGTTCATATATCCTTCATTGCCCCTGAGCTGTTTGCTAATTACAATAAGTGGAATCATTTCGAGGTCAGCATTCGATTCATCCATCTCGGCCAACTCATCAATAGATAAGTCAAAAGCCTCTGCTGCGATTTCAATCATTGATTCAAACTCATTGACCATCAGGTCTAAATCGAGGGGGTCAATTTCAATTTCTTCAATCTTAAAATCAAACGGCTCACATTGTATATGGTCATCTTCAAAAGCCAGGGTAACGTCAATTGCATCTGCGGTGAACATGGGATTTGCTGGACTGATTAAAAACCACTTGTCATCTGCATCCCGCTGATCAGCAAGTGCAATCCCCATATACTCACCATCTACATAAATATTGGCTACAAGGTCTCCTGAATAATCTTCCGGCAAACCGGAAATAGCGAGGTAGGTCATGGGCTTAGCGGTATATGATTCCAAAGATAAATCACTACAAGCGAGTTCAGGATTATTGAAGGTTGGAGGATTCGGTTCGGCTTGCAAACTATTGGAAAACAACACCCCATGAAAAACGAGCACAAAACAAAGAGAAAAGAAAAATGCTGCTAATTTAAAAGTCCTGTTTTGATCCGATACTTTGATAAGTTGACCAATAAACCCCTTTATGATATCAAATAACCAATTTGTAAACCATTTCATACACGATACACATTTAGATTCTAGCTACAAGCCGGCATAAATACCAGACAACAACTTCCGACAAAAGTAGCTAAACCGACAAGTAATTAATTAAAAAGATGTTGCGATTAGCAATTGAAAGCAAAAATAGGCAAACAAGGGGTGGGGTGCAAAATGATCTACAAATTGCAATAAAGAAGGTACTTAAAAAGCGACCAAATAAATTCGTAAACGAAGTATAATTAATGATATAACCAGCCATGGGTTTAAACCCACGGCTGGAAAACGAAATCCGTGGCTGGCTTAGGTCGGAAGTGAATCGGCAGGAAAATTAATCACCACCTTAGAAACAACATCTGCCCTCATACGCTTATTATTAAATGAGAAATAGTAAGCTTTATTAACCAACATTGTTGTTATTTCTTAACCAAAGACGACAGTATTGAAAGAGGACCGTATCATGTACATCTCTAAACTTAGGGTATGAAGATGTAGAAAAAGTTTTGATTTCTTTTCCTATTGCGACACACAGTTGTCACCCTCATGTTGTATTTATAGAAATAATGTCTCCAAATTTTTAAGTATAAGATTGGGGAGTTATATTCTTTTTGAAACTAAAGCACTATAACATTTACAGTCGCTAATTTTTTGGTAAACCTTCAATATGAGTACTAAATTTTTCACCAATTCAGAAGAAAAAACAGTCTTTCAAAAGTTTAAAGGCATTTTGGAACACATGAAAGAAGTTTATGCCTTTCATGCGGTTGTTGGGTACTTTCGTTCTTCCGGTTACTTTGCGCTTCAAAAATACCTTGAGAATATTAAGGATATTAAAATTTTGGTTGGGATAAACGTTGATCAAATGTTTGCCGATGCTCAAAGGAAAGGTTTACTCTATTTTGGTGATGAAGAAAAAACGAAAGAAGAATTTTTAAAATGGTTTATTCAAGATTTAAAGGAAGCAAAGTATTCTAAAGAAGTTGAAGAAGGAATTTTAGCTTTTATTCAGGATTTAATTGATGGGAGGATTCAAGTACGAGCACATAACTCAAAAGCAATTCACGCCAAATTTTATTTATTCCTGCCCGAGATTCATTCAGAACATTCGGATGGTTGGGTAATCATGGGCTCATCCAACTTAACAGAGGCCGGATTAGGGATAAAAAAATCTCCAAATTATGAGCTTAATATTGCTTTAAAAGATTTTGATGATGTTGAGTTTACCAAAAAAGAATTTTTAAAACTTTGGGAAGAATCAACTACAATTCTCCCAACCGATATTCAGGAGTTCAAAAA
>PXCK01000241.1 GCA_003566635.1 Balneolia bacterium
ATGATGTCTTATTCGACCCAACTGAAGATTCAAGGATTCTAAACCCAACTACAATTTTTAGTAAAAGTGATGAAGAGTTTTATGTAGTTGACTCAAATAATAAATCTCTGCTAAGTTTTAGCTTAATTGATAGTTTTGTTGAAAATATTTTAGGACGAGCTGGGGTAGGACCGTTAGAATTTAATTTGATTACAGGAGCAGCTATAGCACAGAATCATTTGATAATTTTAAAAGATTTTACCCAAGCAAAAATTACTAAATACAATATAACTAATGGCCAAGTGGATGAAAAATATAGTGATCATTTTTCGCAATTCGGCACTGCAAATATTGGGTATGTCAATGCTAATTATATACTTGCTGAAGCACCTGCAACCGGGTATTTAATTAAATCAGTTGATGAAAATACGTTGAGTTTAAACAAACAAATTAAACCTACCATAGATATATTAAATTTAAGGTCTGGACATAATCAAGTTACTATAACTACTTCAAATGATCGTCTTTATACAACCTATTTAACTATACCGGCAATATTCGAGTGGGATACAAATCTAAACTTAAAGAATGTTTACTTTTTTATCTCTTCTAAAATTGATGAAATTGAAATCAATCCTATTGGCTCTGAAGCCGAAGTTAACAGACATACAATGTTGATAGAGAGTGTAAATGAAATTTACGAAAATGTTATTGCGTTTAATTATCATGGGTTAGGCAGGTTTTACTTTTCAATCGTCGATAAAGACATTATAAACGGGCATATCAGATTTTATGAAAACGATACCTATCATCGTATTGTATCAGAATTATACACTACAGACGAACATATACTATTAAGTGCACGTGGGTTGATTTTTAAAAGCCCAGACCTTTTAAAATAGATTTTGCAGGTTATTAAGTTTTATTTTACTATCGTAGAATAACATCAACTTTATACTAATCTGTAACTATATGGGAATCATCGAGTTTTTACTTCTATTGTTAATTGCCGGAGTTTGCGGCGCTATTGGTCAGTCTATAGCCGGATATAGCCGTGGCGGCTGTGTTGTTTCTATTGTAGTTGGCTTCATTGGTGCTTTATTGGGTACTTGGATGAGCTCGGCTCTCGGCCTACCGGAGTGGTTTACCATTCAGGTTGGCGGTAGCAGTTTCCCAATCATTTGGTCAATTATTGGTTCTGTTGTTTTTGTAGTGATTGTAAGTTTACTCTCCAGACCGAAATAGTTAATTTTAGCTTAATACAGAAATTGTAGATTATGAGAATGGGTCAATGTAGAGCCCTGTAATTAATTTATTTTAAAATTCAATATTTATCTAAATCATAAGCTATGTATAGCTCTATAGACGCGTTTATTCTTGACAGTGTAGTTGATGTGGAATTAACAGAGGAACGTGAAGAACTTTTAGATGATACTGTTAAAAAAATTCGGGAACATCTTAATCAACCCCTCACATTTCTGTTTGTTTGTACACATAATTCACGAAGAAGTCAGTTTGCACAGGTTTTTGCTCATGTATTAAATCAATCTTTATTGAAAAAAAGTGATTTAAAGGTGCAGTCGGCAGGAACTGAGGTTACTGCATGTAATCCTCGAACAATTGCTGCATTAGAGGAGATTGGATTTGAAGTCGGGATAAATGAACCCGGAGATAATCCGGTCTATCATGTTTTGTTTGATGATTATGCTAAGCCCATCAAATTGTGGTCAAAAACCGTGCATGATGATGCTATTGAACAACCTGTAATTGCTATTATGACCTGCTCCCATGCCGATGAGAACTGTCCGCTTGTTCCCGGAGCACTTGAGAGAATCCCGCTTAAATACGTTGATCCCAAACGAGCTGATGATACCGATGAAGAAATGGATGTGTATTTGGAAACAGCCGGAACCATTGCTGCTGAGCTTCATTACTTTTTTTCGAGGTTAGTTTGACAACCTTCTAAAGAACGATTTAGCAAGTTCGGAATGTTAGTTGAACATTAACAAATCAAAAAAATTATGAATCAATTAGCACTATTGGTTTTTATGTCGTTTGTTCTGGCCTCATTTACCTTTGCAAGCGCAACCGAACCAAGAGAGGAGAACGAAGTGATAAAGAAGGCAACCTTTGGCAACGGATGTTTTTGGTGTACTGAAGCTGTATTTCAACGGGTTCAAGGAGTAAAATCGGTCGTATCGGGTTATTCCGGTGGTCATGTTGTTAACCCCACATATCAAGAGGTTACTTCAGGCACAACCGGGCATGCCGAGGTGATTCAAATCACCTACGATGAAACTCAAATAAGTTATGCTGAACTTCTGGAGATTTTTTTCAGAACCCACGATCCTACAACCTTAAACCGTCAAGGTGCTGATGTTGGTCCGCAATATCGGTCTATTATATTATTTCACGATGAAGCCCAGCGTGATGAAGCGTTATCCATCCGAAAAGCCCTTGATGAAGCCGGAATATGGGACGATCCCATTGTTACCGAGGTAACCCAGTTTGAAATCTTTTATGAAGCTGAAGACTATCACCAAAATTATTTCAACAGAAATTCTGGTCAGGCGTATTGCCAATTTGTGATTGTGCCCAAACTCCAAAAGTTTAAAAAGTTATTTGAAGAGCGGGTTCGGGAATCTTTAGAGTGAAAAGGTAATTATGAATTATGGGTTATGAATTATGAATTGTAAGCTCATATTTTTTTTAAATTAAATAATATCAATATTATAAGTATTGTGTTTTGCTCGCATAGTTTATTAACTAAAATTAATTAGGTGTCAAAAATGCTGTGTATATACATAAAAAACAATAATTAAAGAATCATTCATAATTCATAACCCATAATTCATAATTTCCCCCATTGTACTCGATTATGATTCAGGATTTTCTTATCTATCATAATTGTATCATAAAATCATAACACAATTAAAAGAAGTATGAAGTATTTGATAAAGATTCGGCAAACAGGCCTGTTAAGCCTTGTTTTGTTGGTAGTATTTTCGGTTTCTGCTTTTGCACAGGGGTTAACTCCCATGCAAATTGCGAACCTTAAAAATGTAGGAACTGCTGTTGTTTCATCTGATGGTGCTTACGTAGCATATACTGTTAGCGTTCAAGCTAACCCACTTGAAAATAATGTTGGCAACTCTTTAGAATTGTTCGTTTTTAACACTGAATCGGGCGAAATTGTGCAACATGAGCTTGAAAGAAATCCTGCCGGACTAAGTGCCCGCCCCGGTAATGGTACGTTTACATTCACAACTCGAATGGGTGACGACCCCGTAAACGGATTGTACGAACTTAACCCATCAACCAATCAAACAGAATTACTGTTTTCTTTCGACAGAAATATGGTTGGCTACGAGTGGGACCCTGCCGGACGCAGGATATCTTTCATTGCTATGGAAGATTTGAATCTGCCGGAAAATCCACTTCCTTACGATCCTATTATTTTTGAAGAAAATCGCCCGAATCGTCTTGGGTTCATGGTTGATTTAGGAAGAGCTAACCCAGAAGCAATGCCAATCAACATTGAGGGATCTTTCTACAATATGGCATGGAGCAGTGACAGTTCTCTTTTAGCCGTTTCTGTGGCTCCAAGCCCTGAAGTGGACGATCAATTCATGTTTCAAACCGTTTTTGTAGTTGATGCATCAACCGGTGATGTGCGTAATGCAATCAATAATGCCGGAAAAATTGGTCAAATAACCTGGAGCCCTGATGGTTCTCAGCTTGCCTTACGTGCAGGTAATTCCATAAATGACCCTATTGATGGACGCATAATGGTTGTTGATGCCACTGGTGGAACGCCGGAAAATATTTTCCCCGGTTTTTTAGGTAAATTTGAGGAAATAAAGTGGACTGCTGAAGATACCATTCATTTTATTGCCAGTGAAGGTGTATGGAGAAGTTTTGGAACCATCAGTCCTGATGGCACAAACTTTACCAGAATTGTTGGTACAGGTGGCCCTGTTATGTATACATTCTCTGTTGCTGATAACGGTGATGTTGTATTTGTAGTAGATGCGCCTGAGCATCCACGTGAGGTGTACCACATGAGTGCAGATTCCAACTCTCCACAGAGAATAACTGATGTTAATCCTTGGTTAGCAGACGTTAGCATGGGTGTTCAGGAAATCGTTACCTATAGTGCGCGCGATGGTCTGGAAATAGAAGGTTTATTGATTCGTCCTTATGGTGAAAATGATAATCAGCGCTATCCGCTTATTACTGTAGTTCATGGTGGTCCGGAAGCGCATTACAGCAACGGATGGTTAACAAACTATTCCTTGCCCGGTCAATTAATGGCAGCAAGGGGCTTTGCAGTATTTTATCCTAACTACAGAGGTAGTACCGGTCGTGGACTCGAGTTTATCAAAAGCAGTCAGGGCGATTTAGCCGGTGCTGAATTTGATGATGTTGTTGACGGAGTTGACCATCTTATTGAAATCGGCTTGGTTGATGCAGATCGTGTGGGTGTTACAGGTGGTTCTTACGGTGGATACGCTACTGCATGGATGAGTACCTATTACTCTGATCGTTTTGCAGCCGGTGTAATGTTCGTTGGTATCAGTAATAATATTTCTAAGTGGGGAACAAGCGATATTCCAGAGGAGCTTTATCTTGTTCACTCAAGAAAAAGAATTTGGGATTACTGGCAGGATAACTTAGAGCGTAGCCCGATTTACTGGGTAGAACGTAGCCAAACCCCAATTTTGATTATGCATGGTGCTGAAGATACTCGTGTGCATCCTGCTCAGTCTCTTGAATTATACCGACATTTGAGAGTTCGTAAACCGGAAGTACCTGTTCGTTTGGTTCTCTATCCCGGTGAAGGTCATGGTAATACCCGCGCAACTTCTCGACTGGATTATAATCTTCGCATGATTCAGTGGTTTGAAACCTATTTAAAAGAAGAAAGCCCGGAATTCCCAGATTCGCATTTAAATCTTTCTGATTTTGAAATTGAAGTCGATTAATCATTGACATCAAAAAAACTAAAATGCCGAAGTGGACTTATCTGCTTCGGCATTTTTTTATACAGTTGGTTATTTGAATCAACCCAAACGATTTTACCAAAAGCTATTGTTTAGGATGTAAATTTGGTATCATACCGAGTAGAACTATTTTTCAAAACAAATCAGAACTATGAATATTGGTATTGTGTGCTACCCAACATATGGTGGTAGTGGGGTTGTTGCAACAGAATTAGGTATTGGATTAGCTCGGAAGGGGCATAACGTACATTTTTTAAGCTATGCGAGACCTCAGCGGCTTAACGAATTTGAATCAAACATACGCTATCACGAAGTTGCGGTAAATGTTTATCCACTGTTTGAGTACCCACCATACGATTTAGCACTTGCCAGCCACATGGTTGATCTCATCAAATATGAGAAACTTGATATTTTGCATGTGCATTATGCTATACCTCATGCTACAAGCGCATACCTTGCCAAGCGAATTTTGGGGAGAGCAGGAAAACCTGTAGCAGTAATTACAACCCTGCATGGAACCGATATTACCATTGTGGGTTCTGACCCAAGTTATTTGCCGGTTGTTAATTTTTCAATCAACCAAAGCGATAGTGTAACAGCTGTTTCTGATTACTTGAGGGATGAAACCTACAGCAAGTTTGAGTGTGAGAACGACATAAAAGTTATTCCAAATTTTGTTGATACAGAACGTTTTAAGCGTCAGGAAAAATCACACTTTAAAAAAGCGATATGCCCTGACGGAGAGTTTTTACTTACTCACGTTTCCAACTTCAGAAAGGTAAAACGAGTTGTTGACACGATAGAAGTTTTCAAGCTTGTCCTCGACTCCGGTTTAGATGCTAAATTGTTATTGGTAGGGGATGGACCTGAAAGAGTAAACGTTGAAGCAAGATGCAGGGAATTGCATATTTGCGATAAAGTTCGGTTTTTGGGTAAACAGGAAAAGGTTGAAGAACTTCTGTCTATTTCGGATTTGTTTTTGATGCCATCAGGGTCTGAAACCTTTGGATTGGCCGCTCTGGAAGCTATGAGTTGTGGTGTACCGGTTATTAGTTCGGATGTTGGCGGTTTACCGGGTCTGAATTTAAATGGTGAAACGGGCTATGTTTGTAAACTGGGCGATATTGAAGGAATGGCAAATGCATCAATTGAACTGTTGAAAAACCCGGAGAAACATGCTGCATTTAGTGTAGCATCAAGAGAGCGGGCAGAGTTTTTTGAAATTTCTAAGGTCACTCAGGAATACGAAGATCATTATGTGGAAGTATTAGACAGGGTTCGCAAAGAACGTTGTAGCGATATGGTTTTATAGTTGGGAAACTTGCTGGCGATTGTTATCATGTTTTCATGAAAAAACTAGTCTGTTTCTTAATTATATCGGCTTTTACTGCCATAAATGTTTCATCTCAGTATGTTTCGGAAGATGAAACCTTACCTAAAGCACTAACCGAGGAAGAAAGTTTGCGTCTGCATGAAATCGGTCTAAACTTTACGCCAACCATACCACCTGATGGAGTAGTTAGAAGTATTGCAGAATTCGAGCGGAACCAGGGTGTGCTTGTTCGGTATCCACTTGCTCTCCCGGTTGATTTAATTGAAGCGCTAACTGAGCATGTTGAGGTTGTAGTTTTAGTTGCTAACAATAACCTGAAAAACGAAGCAGCGTTTTTTTTCGAAACCTCCGGGGTTCATATGGAGAATATTCGTTTCTTGGTTCGGCCCACAGATTCGGTATGGACCCGAGATTATGGTCCTTTCTATATGTTAAATGAGCAAGATGAAATTAGTATTGTTGATTTTATATATAACAGACCTCGGCCATTAGATGATGCCATACCACTAAGACTTGCCGAATTCCTTGAAATTCCACACTATGGTATGAATATGGTACATACCGGGGGAAATTACATGACCGACAGTTACGGAGCATCAGCTTCAACCGATTTAATTTGGGAAGAAAACACGATATCGGAGTCAAAAATTATGAGTCTGATGCTCGATTTTCTAAATATCAAAGATTATCATGTAACAATAGACCCACAAAATTCTGCTATCAAGCATATTGATACTTGGGCAAAATTTTTGAATGTAGATAAAATATTGATTGCAAGGGTACCACCTACACATCCCCGGTATGAAGATCACGAGTTAGTTGTTGAATACTTTGAAAACGCTGTATCACCCTGGGGTACAAACTACTCGGTTTACAGAGTAGATACTCCAAATGGTCAACCATATACAAATTCTTTGATTGTGAACGAACGTGTATATGTTCCATTAATGAATTCTGTTTGGGATTCTGCAGCCATAGAGGCATATGAAGAAGCCATGCCGGGTTACGAAGTACTTGGGTTTTTAGGCTTACCAAGTTTTAATTGGAATAGTCAGGATGCAATTCATTGCAGAGTTAAAGAAATACCGGATACAGGAATGCTAAGTTTAAGACATATTCCTCAAAGAGAAACCATAGTCTGGACTGAAGAATTAACCTTTTATGCCGACATCAATGCATATAACGGATTACCTTTGATAGATGACGAACTTTATTTAATCTATTCAATCAATGATGCTCCTTTCGATACACTCAACCTAAACCATATTGATGAATCAATATTTGAAGCAGTTTTGTCTTTACCTCAAGATGCTCAAGAAGTACACTATTATTTCTCTGCATCAGATGAATCCGGAAGGGTTGAGCATTATCCTTTGGTAGGTAAAAGAGCACCAATTTCGTTTCAAGTGGAGAATATCACATCTGCTGAAACTCAGGAATCTCCTTTATCCATAGAGCTACATCAAAACTATCCCAATCCGTTTAATCCGTCTACAGTAATAGGTTTTGAATTACCGGAATCAGGGTATATAAGCCTTGATATTTACTCCATAAACGGCCAAAAGGTCTCTGAGTTGGCAAATGGAAATTTTGCTGCGGGAAGCCATTCAATTGTATTTGATGGTTCTGATCTTGCAAGCGGGATTTATTTATATCGTCTCGTTACCGAATTTGGCGTAATAACGAAACAGATGGTATTGGTTAAGTAATTAAAGGTTAAAAAAATATTTAAGACATATTGCAATTCTAATAAATAAACAGTTTTTTACAGCTTAGTAAAGAAAGCGAATGTTCGCTGTCTATTAACAATTTAGATAAAAAGCATTATGCCTAAGTCGACTTACAATTATACCATAGGAATTGAAGAAGAATATCAGTTGGTTGATCCGGAAACCAGAGCGCTAAGCCCGGGTATTGAAAATATACTAAAGGATGGGGAAGATGAGCTGGGAAATCAAATTACAGCTGAGCTCATGCAGTGTCAGGTTGAAATTGGCACCCGTGTTTGTGGAAGTTTGCAGGAAGCAAGAGACCAAGTTAAATCCGTAAGAGGAACTGTAGATCGTATTGCACGTAAGCATGGCTTGCGTATTTTAGCAGCCGGAACACATCCCTTTTCTAAATGGGATGAGCAGGACCTAACCCATCGTGCACGCTATCGTGGTTTAGAGCTTGAAAACAAAGTACTGGCGCGTCAGTTATTGATTTGTGGGATGCATATGCACATTGGTATCGAAGACCCCGATGCTCGTATCGATTTAATGAACCAACTGAGCTACTTTCTTCCGCATTTGTTGTGTCTGTCAACCAGCTCTCCATTTTGGACCGGAATGGACACAGGACTTAAATCCTACAGAAGCGTAATTTTTGAATGTTTACCACGCACCGGAATTCCACCTTATTTCAGATCATGGAGTGATTACGAAGAGTATCTTGATGTATCCATGAAGACGAATTGTATTGACGAGCCAACCAAAATCAGGTGGGATATGCGACCATCTCCAAAATATCCTACGCTCGAGTTTCGGATTGCCGATGTTTGTACTAAAATTGACGAGGCTATGGCAGTTTGTGCCGTAAAAATAGCTTTAGTCGCAAAATTGTCAAGAATGAGACGCAACAACCAATCGTGGAGAATGTACAGAAAAGAGCTCATTCAGGAAAATAAATTCCGAGCTGTTAGATACGGATTTGATGGGAAGTTGCTTGATCTTGGTCGCCATCGCGAAATTGATGCAAAAAAATTAATTTTTGAACTTCTCACATTTATTGATGATGTGGTTGATGATCTTGATCTCAGAGAAGATGTCAGCTATGTTCATAATATTCTCACTGAGGGTACATCTGCAGATAGACAAATCCGAAAATATAAAGAAACCGGTGATTTGAAAGCTGTGGTTGATATGTTAATCGAAGAAACTATTGAAGGCATTTGATAATAAACTATAAAGGACATGGAACAACAAGTGTATCAAAATCATGATGAGATTAGTGTCTTAGACTGGGTTTTAACCATTATTATTACAGCTATTCCCTTAATTGGGTTTATCATGCTGTTTGTGTGGGGATTTGGTGGAGGAAGTCACCCAAGTAAAGCAAATTGGGCAAAAGCTACACTCTTGTTACTTGTATTAGGCATTTTGCTATACATAATGTTTGGGGTAGCTCTGCTCGGGTTGTTTATTGCGGGATCGTGATTATGATTACCGTGAACAAATTAATAAACCCGCATTAGGCCTCAGGGATACATCATTATCATTATTATTTACAGACATGAAGTCAAATGCAAATATTAAAAAATCTACTAAAGCGTAATTTAGGATAAAAAAAAAGCCCGATGCTGAGTTCAACATCGGGCTTCAATCTTTTAGCTATTTGCAACTTACGAAGCAATCGCTTTTGTTACTTCTTCGGCAGCTTCTTTAAGTAGCACTGCAGAAATAACATTTAAATCACTATTGTCGATAATCTCTTTTGCTTCTTCGGCATTGGTACCTTGTAGTCTTACAATAATCGGTACACCTTTAACCTTCTCGGCAATTTCCGGATCTTTAACGGCTTCTATAACGCCACCGGCTACACGGTCGCAACGTACAATTCCACCGAAAATATTAATGAGTATCACCTTAACATTTGGATCATCCAAAATGATTCGGAATCCATTTTTTACGGTTTCGACGTTTGCAGTTCCGCCTACATCAAGGAAGTTTGCAGGCTCGCCACCGGCCAACTTAATGATATCCATTGTTGCCATTGCAAGTCCTGCACCATTAACCATGCAGCCCACGTTGCCATCGAGTTTGATGTAGTTAAGGTTGAATTTACCCGCTTCAACTTCAAGCGGGTTTTCTTCAGTTAAATCACGAAGTTCGCTCAATTCCGGGTGACGGAAAAGTGCGTTGTCATCGAAGTTGATTTTTGCATCAAGTGCAATTACGTCATTATCGGGTGTTAGAACAAGCGGATTAATTTCGAAAATGGAAGCATCGGTCGCTTCGAAAGCTTTGTACAATGCCTGAATAAACTTCACCGCTTTTTTGAATGCATCCCCTGTCAATCCTAAAGCAAAAGCTAAACGACGTGCTTGTGAAGGATAAAGCGTTTGCCCCGGTTCGATCCATTCTTTTACGATTTTATCCGGAGTTTCTTCGGCAACTTTTTCGATCTCTACACCACCCTCGGTAGAAACCATAATCACGTTTTGTCCGGTACCACGATCAAGGGTAATTCCAAGATAAAATTCACTTTGGATGTCAACTCCATCAGTTACGTATAAACGTTGTACAACTTTTCCTTCTTCGCCGGTTTGAATGGTAACCAGTGTATCACCCAAAAGTTTTTCGGCACCCTCTTTAACTTCTTCAACAGTTTTGCAAAGCATAACGCCTTTAGCACCACTTTTTACTGTGCGACCTTTGCCTCGGCCACCGGCATGAATTTGAGCTTTTAAAACAAATAATGTTGCTCCGTTTTCTTTTAACTTTTCAGCCGCTTTAACAGCTTCATCAACAGAAAAAGCCGCAATTCCATCGGGTACGGCAACCCCGTAGTCTTTTAATATTTCTTTAGCCTGATACTCGTGAATATTCATAAAATCAATAATTTTGTATTTCGGATGAACAAATAAATAGGTTCTTTTTTGAAGTACGCCAATTTAAGGAACTTAAAGCAGATTGCATAAGCAACATTGGGTAGAAAATGTAATTCTTTGGCTGATTTTATTTCGAGGTGTAAGCAGGGCATTTATTCTTACTTTGCCTGGTTTATATTTACTTTTTTATCAAAAGCTTAACCATTGAAATAAATCAGTTTAAAATAACACCTTTAATTATTCACCACAGATTAATCAGATTAACGCCGAGAGTCGCAGAGGACGGTTGTAAGTTACAAGTGGGTCGATAACTTGGTACTTCATATTACTACTTAACCAACATCATCTTTCTCGTCTGAGAAAACTCACCGGCATCAAGGCGATAAATATACATTCCACTCGATAGGTTTGATCCATCAAAAGAGACGACATGCGTTCCCGCACTTCGGTTTTCATTTATCAATACACTTACCAGCTGACCTGTAACCGTATAAATCGAAAGTAGGGTTTGAGCAGCTTCCGGCAGGTCAAATGAAATAGTTGTGGTTGGATTAAATGGATTTGGATAATTCTGATTTAAAGCAAAATCTAAAGGGATTTCCGGACCGGGATCCGTAGTTGTCACATTCTGAAGCTCAATCACTTCACCATCAAAACTCACTCCAAAAATACTTACCCCTGCACCTTGTTGATTTTCGGAGGGATTCATAAATCCGGAAAGATAAAAGGCATATTCGTCATTTTGAGTTTGAGCCAAATCTAACTGATATACTGAAATTCTCTCACCTGTAGCAGCATCACGAATTTCGAAATTGAAAACGTCTGTAAATAAGTGAAGGTTCGCATAAGAGTCAGGTTTATCTCCATAGGATGTAGAAAAGAGGGTAGCATCGTACGCTAAGTCTACAAACTCAATTGTCTGTAAATCAGTTGCCGCATGAAAAAGGTTTATCAGAGGTCCATCGACAAGTGGTACGATATATTCGAAGAACGTCAACTTAGCTTCGGTACCAATACCATTGGGGTTTGGAAGGAAGCTTTCGGGTTCAAGCAGACCATGAAACACAATAGTTCCTTGTCCTAAGTCAGAAAAAGATCGACTTACCAATATCTCATCGGTTCCGGCTGCTTTAATTTCAACCAGCAACTCTGAGCCTTCATCAATAATGGTAAACGGAGTTGCCTCTCTAAATTTGAATGATTCGAGATATAGTTCACCATTGAAATAAACATCCACCGTTTCAAGAATCGGATCGGCTGATTGATGAACAAATTGCAGCCATGAATCAGCTACTTGTTCTGCTACGGTCACCGTCCATTCACGGGTGTTATTGTGTGGGACGGAAAGGGTGAAAACCACAGAATCGAGAAAATCCATTGGTTCTTCTACTTCAGGCGAAACCGTTACGCCAAGGTCAGCATTTGCACTTGGGGTTAAAGACATTAACCCTGTTCCGGGCGGTACAGTAACCTGTATAGTTGCGTTTTCGTCATCAATATCGCCCCAAACATCTTCATTCAGACTGGGGTTTTGTGAAGCCAAAAATCCAAATTCATCAAAATTTGGGTGCAGGTTTTTTATAGGCAGATAGGAAACCAATCCAAGATTCGGGTCATTCGTCTGATCAAAAATCACGCTTTCGGCAAATGATTCGGAATTATCGCCCCAATAATTACCTATGGCGCTAATTGGCTGTGGTGTATTGTTAAAAAGCGCGTAAGTCACCCCCGAATTACCATTATCAAAAATTACATTCCCGCCATTGGAAAACGCATTCCCAAACGAAGGTTGAGCATTTCCCTGAATAGTGATACCCCAAAGATTACCAGAAATCAAATTGTTTTTGACTGTCGAAGTATTTGTGTTATCACTCCCGAAAAAGTTCAGACCGCTCCCACCATTCATAGGATTCGTTTCAAGGTTATTATCAATAATTCGGTTACCCTCAATCACACTGTTGATATTATTTCCAACCTGGGTGTAGCCGTATCGATTACTTACAATAGTATTATTGCGTATAGATGCCACGATACTGCCTCCGGTAAGCGTAGCCAGCGCTATTCCACCCGACAAAGAAAAGTTGCCTTCAATATAATTATTTTCGATTCGAAGCGTATCGCCTGGCACTCCGGGTCCCAGGTTGATTTGTGGACGATTGGTGTTGTTGGTTACATTATGAATAAAACGGCTATTAAGAATAACAGGAGAGCCCTGAACATTGGCTGCCGAGCCAATTGCTGATTGTAGATTGTTCCTGAACTCGCAATTATTGATAACCGGACTGGTATTCGAAAATGTTATGGCAGATGATGAGTTGGATATGCCATTATTTCGGATTACGCAATCTTCAAATTCTGCAAAAGTACCAATCAATTGAATTCCACCACCAAATTTCACAACGGTATTTCGGAAAGCTGACGGTTCGGCATCTTCGAATCGGAAGCCTCTGAAGTTATTTTCAGTCGAAAGGGTATCAACCGCAGTAAATGTTACTGTTCCAAAATTTGGACTGGAAATGAGGCGCCCAAAAATTTCTATTCTTTTACCGGCTTCAACTTTAATGAGTGTTTCTTCGTCCACCAAAAGTAAATCAGTTTCAGAAATGATGATGTCATCATTCACAACAAAACCTTCGCTATCTTCTACCACAACGCCATCTGATAGCGCAACAAGATCAGAAAAAGTGAGGTTCAGGTTATCTCCCGGCGAAGTATATTGGGCAACGGTAATTACAGGAATGAGTAGTAGAAAAATGAAAAAACTGAAGAATCTGAATGAATAACACATAAGGAGATACGATTTTAGTGATGACTTTCTATTAAAATAGGATATTTGGATT
Source organism: Balneolia bacterium (assembly GCA_003566635.1). GTDB lineage: Bacteria > Bacteroidota > Rhodothermia > Balneolales > Cyclonatronaceae > PXCK01. The sequence goes on from PXCK01000241.1 coordinate 13,747, forward strand.
AACTAACCCTGATTAATTACCCGAAAATGGACAGTTTTTTATTTTGAGTTACAGCTTATAAGTTCTCGGAATAAATAAAACCTACATTAAAAGCCTGGTGTAAGAAAAAATAAAATTCTCTGTGCCTCTGTTTCTCCGTGGTTTATTATAAGACGCTTTTTGGGGTGTGCAAGCTCAATTTAAACCGAAGTCCTAATATGTTTAAAAGCTACCCATTACTCTTATTCCTTTGAAAAAGTGTTCAAATTCACATTTATTCGTTTGTAAAAGTGTGGACAATTAAAATGTTTACTATAACAAATGAAACCTAACCATATACACTTTATAGCCCCCACCCCCTCCGATGTATCTTTCTTAGCTTTTTCGTATATTAAGCAACTGTTTAAGGAAATGATATTTCTTCCATTTTAGTTTTAGCTTTTCAATTTATACCACCTAATTTTTCTACTATGACTTTAACCATGTTTAAAGGTAAACTTCACCAAATGAAAGTTACAGAGGCTAACCTCATGTACGAAGGAAGTATTACCATCGATACCGAACTTTTGGAGCTTGCCGGTATCTTGCCTTACGAAAAGGTACAGGTGGTTAATATTACCAACGGTTCAAGACTCGAGACCTACACTATACCGGGTGAAAGAGGTAGCCGGGTTTGTTGCTTAAATGGTGCCGCAGCTCGTTTAACACAGGTTGATGACCGTGTGATTATTATTTCCTACGCCCAAATGACTCCTGAAGAAGCCAAAGATTTTGTTCCTTCTGTTGTGATTGTAGATGAAAATAACGAACCAAAATCAGTTCAAAAAGGCACGATTCCAGAGTCAAAGTACGATCTGACTACCGGTATGTTAATGGGTTAAGTTGTAATACAAAATTTTTTATTTTTGTTAATAACATCCCGGCGTAGATGGTGAGTGGCGATTATATTCATAACCGACAGCACGATCCGTTAACCCGCGAACCGCAGTGCACGTTAGCGGTTTATACTTTTATCTATGTGAACAATTAATGATTTGAATCATACATTACCTTGGTGTATTTTATTTTTCAGATACATTTAAGTTAAAAAATTATGCCAACTCTAACGCTTCGTGTAAAACAGGATTCCCTTCATAAACTTTTAGAACTGCTTAATCAGTTACCGGAAGTAGAAGTCATTGAGGGTGAAACGGATTTCCATTCAAACACAGCCTATCTGAAGGATGCTTATCAAGATGTGAACTCTGGAAATAACCGCATCGTGTCGCAAGAGGAACTTGAAAAAAATATGGAAGAGATCATTCTCAGGCATGAAAATTAATCTGCGGGAGTCGTTTCAAAGTCGGTTATTACGGCAACTGGAATATATATCCAAAGACAATCCATCAGCCGCAAGAAAGTTCAAAAATGACTTATTAAGTGCAATTAATAGTCTGCCCCAAAGAGCATGGACTTGCCGAAAATCAATTTATTTTGATGATGAACAGATTAGGGATCTCGTTTTTAAAGGCTATACCATCGTATTCAGCATCACAGATAACACAATAGATGTATTTGGTTTTGTCAAGTATCAACGAAACCTGACAGATGATACATGAACTCGCATTGTCCATACATAGGATATAGATAAATACTTCTCCCAGTCAAATTTGAGTACGGTTCAAATGCTGAATACCTAGCCAAGCGATTCCCATGAAGTGTTATTTCACGATTAGCTACGTTGAAGATCAAAATTAATACTCTGAGTACTCAGGTACACTTCCGCTGATTTTCCACCTTCGCCTTGCTACCAAGAAAATTTTTTGGTGAATAATCCGGATTAATCAACCCAGGCTTCAATATCGTCGTACACTTCTATAAAGTCTAAGCCTGTGCCTTCTTTGCCAATTACAATTTCGAAGCTCACTTTCTCGGTATTTTCGCGGCTGATTAACACTTTTGCCAGTTTGTTTACGACTTCACGTTGAATCAACCTTTTGAGCGGTCTTGCTCCAAAACTCGGATCATACCCGCGGGCAGCCAGCCAATCTTTCACTTCATCACCCATACGAATGCGAACATTGTTTTTCGTGAGCAATTGGTGAACTCGTTTCAACTGTATATCCACAATGTTTCGTAAATCTTCCTTGCTAAGCGGGTGGAATACGATCACATCGTCAATACGGTTGAGGAATTCCGGACGTATCGTCTGCTTTAGCTGTTGATAGAGTTCGTTTTGCAACGATTCATAAGCATCCTCGCTCAAGGATCCGCCGCTACTCTCTATCCGGTTTTGAATCAAGTGAGAACCGATATTACTCGTCATTATAATGATGGTGTTCGTAAAGTTGACGGTTACACCTTTGTTATCGGTCAGGCGTCCGTCATCCAATACTTGCAATAAAATGTTGAATACATCACCATGTGCTTTTTCGATTTCATCGAGTAGAACAACCGAGTAGGGTCTGCGGCGGACTGCTTCCGTAAGCTGACCTCCTTCATCATATCCCACGTAACCCGGAGGCGCTCCAATTAAACGGCTCACGCTATGGCGCTCCATGTATTCGCTCATATCAATCCGAATCATGGCGTTTTCATCATCGAATAAATATTCGGCTAAAGAGCGCGCCAACTCGGTTTTCCCAACTCCGGTAGAGCCGAGGAAAATGAACGAACCTATTGGGCGACTTTCGTCTTGCAAGCCAGCTCGTGAACGACGAACCGCATCGGCTACCGCTTGAATAGCCGGGTGCTGACCAATTACGCGCTTGTGCAAATGATCTTCTATATGGATGAGTTTCTGACGCTCACTTAGCATCATTTTGCTCACCGGAATTCCCGTCCATCTGTAAATGATATCGGCAATTTCTTCCGAATCAATTTCTTCTTTGAGCATGGCTTTATCCTGTTGGATTTCTGCCAACTGCTCTTTGGCGTCATCCTGCTCTTGTTCCAGTTTGGTGATGGTTCCGTACCGTAACTCGGCAACCCGCTCGTAATTTCCGTTTCGTTCGGCTTTGTCTGCTTCCACTTTGGCAGTTTCTATGGCTTGCTTCATTTCACGGGTTTTAAGAATCAGCTCTTTTTCGTTCGTCCAGTGCGCTTTCAACTGATTCATTTTCTCGTTTAAATCAGCCAGATCTTTATTGAGTTGCTCGATTTTTACCTTGTCGTTTTCACGCTTCAAGGCTTCACGCTCAATCTCAAGCTGACGAATTTGGCGATCAATTTTATCGAGCTCTTCCGGCATGGAATCAATTTGAATGCGCAATCTCGAAGCCGCTTCATCAATTAAGTCAATGGCTTTATCGGGTAAAAATCGGTCTGAAATGTATCGGTGCGATAGTTCGGCAGCAGCTACAATAGCAGCATCGGTTATGCGAACCCCGTGATGCAATTCGTACCGTTCTTTCAATCCGCGAAGAATGGAAACGGTATCTTCCACACTTGGTTCACCTACAAAAACGGTTTGCAATCTGCGCTCAAGCGCCTTGTCTTTCTCGATGAACTTTCGGTATTCCGTCAGGGTAGTTGCCCCAATTGCCCGTAACTCGCCACGCGCAAGAGAAGGTTTTAAAATATTGGCGGCATCCATTGCGCCTTCCGAAGCACCTGCGCCAACCAATGTGTGAATCTCATCGATAAAGAGAATGATTTCGCCATCGGCATCCATCACTTCCTTCATTACTGCTTTGAGTCGGTCTTCAAATTCACCACGAAACTTTGCACCTGCAATAAGACTCCCCATATCGAGGGCATGAATTCGTTTTGAACGAAGTCCTTCGGGCACATCACCGGTTACAATTCGGAGCGCCAACCCTTCGGCTATAGCCGTTTTACCAACACCCGGCTCACCAATAAGTACCGGATTATTCTTGGTGCGTCGGTTCAGGATTTGCATCACCCTGCGAATTTCCTGATCCCTGCCAATTACCGGATCGAGTTTGTTTTTTTCTGCAAGTTCGTTCAGATCGCGTGTATATTTTTTCAATGCCTGGTAGCGACTTTCTGCATTTGGGTCATCCACTTTGGCAGAACCGCGAACTTCTTTCAGTGTTTTCATTAAGCCATCTTTGGTGATGCCTTTGTCTTTCAAAATTCGCCCTGCTGAAGAACTGCCTTCAACCAATGCCACCATTAAATGCTCACTTGAGATATACTCATCGCCCATTTTGTCGGCTAACTTGGTGGCAGCATCCATCAATTGCTTGGTATCGTTGCTGAGGTATTGTCCGCTAACGGATGCACCCTGAACGGTTGGTAGCTTTGAAATATCGGCATCAGCTTTCTGTAGAATATCATTGGGATTAACCCCGGCTTTTTTGAGCAGGGTAGGAGTGATGCCTTCCTGATCGGCTGTTAATGCCCGAAGTAAATGAATCGGCTCAACAGCCTGATGATTTCGGGATGCAGCCAATTCTATTGCCGCTTGAACGGCTTCTTGTGCTTTTAAAGTAAATTTGTTGAAATTCATAATCGTATTAATTTGGAGGTTATTCTAACCCTGTTTTTTATAAACCTACCTGCCAAAATGGTGCCCCGAATTTATTTTTGCCTATTTTTCAGACTATAACGTTTGATTTATTAAGATGGCATACTTCCAATTAGTTTTTGTCATAACAGATGGGAGTCTATCTGCCTTAATAACACAAATCATGCAAGTTTACGACGTTCTGCCATCTTTTTAAGCTCCCGCAGTTCATCTACAGAAAAATCAGTTGGAATGGTTGCCTGAAGAGTCACAAATAAATCGCCGAATTGGTTTGGTTTTCCGAAAACGGGAAACCCTTTGCCGGATAGTTTGAATTTTTTACCGTTCTCAGTTCCTTGTTCAACGTTCAATCGAAAACTGTTTTTCGGAGTTTTGACATCAACTTTTCCTCCCAAGATCAATGTAAACATGCTTACAGCAATATTAATATATACATGATGATCTTCGAGTTTAATGTTTTCCGGTGTGTTTACAGTAACTGAAATTAAAAGGTCTCCTGCCGGACCACCGTTAAAACCGGGTTGACCTCTGCCTTTTAAGCGAAGCTTTTTCCCGGTTGTGATACCTTCCGGAATTTTAATTTGGGTATTTTTCCCGTTAATGGAAACACTTTTAGTAGTGCCTAGCCAGGCTTCTTCTAAGCTAATCGGTAAGTTTGCCTTTGCATCGGAGCCTTTTTGCGGACTTTGAGCCGTTCTGAATCCTCTTGCGCCGGAAAACGGATTCCCACCCTGACGTCCGCCAAAAATGGATTCAAAAAAATCAGAAAACCCTCCTTGCCCGAAAATGTCACCCATGTCGCCCTGATAGGTGTATTGTTGCCCGCCATTACCACCGAATCCATATCGACTGAAATCGAAGTCGCCGGTTGCACCTGCTTGCTGATATTTTTTCCAATCCTTACCAACTTTATCGTAAAGCTTTCGCTTCTCAGGGTCTTTGAGTACTTCGTAGGCTTCACCAATTTCTTTAAAACGATCGGCGGCAGCCGGGTCGTCGGCATTCACATCGGGGTGGTGCTTAGCCGCAAGTTTACGGTAAGCTTTTTTGATTTCATCGGCAGTAGCCGTTTTTTTGACACCCAGTATGGTATAGTAGTCTTTGTAGTCCATAACATTATCTTTTTTTCAAACAATGGCACAAAAATCTTGCCAATATTTTTGAGCTTACAATATGGCAGATATAGTGTTGGTAGATTAGGAAACATTAAGTAGATTTAACATCCTGCAAAATTAATTCTAACTGTTCAAATATTATGTCATTCAAATACTTACCATCTTCTATCCTGATGCTATTTTTATTTACAACAGCTGCCAATGCACAATTAACAATCACAGCATCGGATTTTGCAAATGAATTGAACAAAACAAAAACGATAACACAATATATATGTGAACCCTGCGAAGGCATCTCGTCACTTATTGAGCTAAAGGGTGAAAATCGTATCTGGGATTTTAGTAGTGTGCCTTTCGAGTTTGCTATGAGTGGAGAGCATGGTGTTAACAGAGGAGTAAAAAGCCCGATTGATACGGACCATGTAGTTACACATACAAAGTTTTGGAGCTTGTCTATAAATGAAGAATCAGAAGGTTTTGAACTGAATATGACGGATTACTTCTATTTGGTTGTAGATGCAAATGAAGTATATGTGGTAGCGGAAAAAGAAGTTGCTGAAGAAGTTTTTGGTGACGAATCCGAAGCATATTCTTCCTCAACACGATACGAATCTAAATTGCTAGCTTACCAATTCCCCATTTCATTTGGGAGCAACTGGGAGAGTGAATCAATGTCTTTTTACATTGATGATGAGATGAGCACTGAAAGCGAAACGATGATTTATTGGTCTTCCACCGTTGATGGGTGGGGCACACTTCAAACAAATTATGGTACAACAGTAGTATTAAGAATTCACCAAACGGAATATAGAACTTCCCGCTTGGTGCCGAGCCGGGAGATATACTCATTTGTGGATAAAAACGGAACCGAACATGCAAGAATAGAATTTCATGTGGGTGTTCACATAGTTACGGTTAACGAGTTTGATTGAGGTGCAGTAGGAATCTCATTTAAAATATAAGTCTTGTATAAATTACTAATACAGTATTTCTTTGGAAGAGATAGGCTTAATAGGTGAACGTTTTTTACATAAAGTACCTTTTTATTTAAAATAAAATCGGTTATAATCGATTTTGTCTACTTAACTATAAACACTATATAACCATGAAAAATACATTACTGACTTTATTGTTGTTAGCATTTGCTGGAATAATGTTTACAACAAACGCACAGACTTTTGAATACGAAAAAAGATATTTCCAGCTTGAAAATATTCCAGCTAATCAAATACAAAATACATTCATAGACTCGCTACATTGGGACTTGCCTGATGACCAACCATTAACATTCGTTGGTCTAAGTAGTGATGGTGTTACAGCACAAAACTACATGGCTACGAGAATGAATACAACTGATCCTTTTAATTTGGCAGCAATTAGCAATGTTTTTAGAACCGAAGGTTTACCTACAGATTTAGAGATTTTTGTATATGAAGGTGGAAATATTCCTCAAGAAGGTACGCTTGTATGGGAATACTTTGAAGAAAATGTTGTAGTTGAAAGTAATCAAGTTACCAGAGTTTTTTACGATCTTGATGAACCCGTATTAATTGAAGGTGACTCACATTTCTGGGTTGTTGTTTATTATTCAGAGTCTTCTATAGAGTTTCCTCAAGGTACGAATGCCCCTGGTGAAGATGGACTGGGTCTTGGAGACACACCTCCAGGAATAACATTAGCTACAACCAATTTTGATGATGGCTCATGGCTTGATTTAGCTGCTGCAGATATTCCTCCAACATTAATTGGTGGGGCATGGAAGATGAGAGCATACGCAGTTGAGTTACCACCTGCAGAACTCGGCGAGTTTGCACTTCTTTCCCCTCCAAGTGGTACATCCTTATTAACCACTCCTGATGATGAAACAGAAGTACCTATTACTTGGGAAGCGTCTGAAAACGCTGAGACTTACACTTGGCACTTAGACTTTGTAGGTGGCGATTTTTCAGACCCTGCTTTATCAATCCCGGCAGATGAAGATGGAACCGCTACTACACTTACGCTAACTATTGCGGGTATTGATGCTGCTCTTGCAGATTTAGGAGTTGAGAGAACAGGTGAAACACTTGATTTAATCTGGACCGTAACTGCTGAAGCTGACGACGTAGTTCAATTTGCATCTGAGCCATTTGATATTTCTTTAGGTCGTGAGATGGATACAAGCATCGATCCGGAAACCGGTCTTCCAACAAGCTTTGAGCTTGCTCAAAACTATCCGAACCCATTCAACCCAACAACCAACATTAGCTTTACACTTCCTGAAACATCTGAAGTTACCTTAGAGGTCTTCAACGTTCAGGGTCAGCGTGTTGCAACATTGGTAAGAGGAACTATGAATGCCGGATCTCATACTGCTACATTTGATGCTGCTAACCTATCAAGTGGTATTTATCTGTATCGCTTAACAGCAGGTAGCTTTACGCAGACTAACAAAATGATGTTAGTTAAGTAATTTTAGCTTGCTTACTTTTTAAGGCGATTACCGGTTTCGGTGGTCGTCTTTTTTTTTACCACAGAGGCACAGAGACACAGAGAAGGTTTTGGCGTCTCATACTTGTAATAAACAACATAATAATGTCTTAGTGCATAGGTAAATAGCGAGGTTGTTTTTCTTTGATACGGAATTCACTATAGCTAAAAAAAACTCAACCAAACTTTATTTGTCCAGAACGGAGTACTTCTCAAAATCCCTCTCTGTGCCTCCGCGCCTCTGTGGTGAATCATTAATTTCGTAACTTCGCCCAATAATTTTAATTAACTCACCGGGGTTTGGAATTCCTCATTCTACTTATAATCGGGATTTTAGGGGGTATACTTGCAGGTACGCTTGGAGTAGGAGGTGGGATAATTTTTACGCCGGTTCTTTTGTTTCTATTTAAAGATTCTACAACCGATCCGGTCCCCTGGGTTATCGGAACATCACTTTTATGTACATTTTTTGCTGCATTATCAAGTAGTTACCGACAGTTTGCCAAGCATAATTTATTTCTCAAAGAATCGGTAAAAATTGGAATAGGTGGGTTAGTTGGGACCATAATTGGAAGGTTAATTACATTATCAACCTGGTATAATCAGGAAATATTTACTGTAGTATTTTCATCCATTTTGATATTTACAGCTATTCGTTTTGCTATCGGAAAATCAAATAAAGTAATAAATGAAGACCTATCAAATGACCAGTCAGAACTTTCACTTTCGGCTGCTTTGTTAACAGGTATGTCGGGAGGATTTCTGGCCACTATAGCAGGAGTTGGCGGTGGAATTGTGATGGTGCCTATACTAACTATGTTTGTTGGTTTTTCTTTCATGAAAAGTACGAGTATATCATCGGCGGTAATTGTTATTATTTCATTTTTTGGATGGTTACAATTCGCAACAGCTAAAGCCAACGGAGAGAGTTTAAGTGGTTTTAGTCTGGGATTTGTAGATTATGGAGCAGCTTTACCACTAATAATTGGCACACTTGCCGGTGCATGGATTGGGGTTAACATCAACCATAAAGTAAAAAAACGTCTGTTAGAAATTGCGTTTTCAATATTGGCATTTGCGGTTGTAACCCGACTTTTATCACAATTATAACTTGACTAAGGAACTTTATCACCACTTAATCTCATTATTGGTGCTAAATGCATATATTCCCATCACTTAAACTCAAATTAATCCATTTTTATGAGACATATATTTTCAGCTGTTATAAGTTTTGCTGTTTTATTTTTCAGTTTAAACCTCACGTTGGCACAGGAAAGCCCAACTGAATTGTACTTCAGCCTGCCCGATTCAGAAGGTGAAATTATAGAAACTGAAAAAGTAAATTTCTATGTACAAGAAGCTGTATCCGGTTTAAATAGCCCTTGGGGAATGGCTTTTTTACCTGATGGAAGAATGTTAATAACCGAGAAGTCGGGTAATCTTGTTATGGTTGAGAATGGCGAGGTTCATGAGCAGTCTATAGGTGGTGTGCCCGAAGTTCTTGACTTTGGACAAGGTGGCTTTATGGATGTTGTCTTGCATCCAAATTATGAAGAGAACGGATGGATATATTTTAGCTACACAAAACCCCTTGGTGAAAATAATCACACAGCTATTGCCCGAGCCCGCCTAAACGGTCATGAGCTAATCGATTTTGAAGAACTTTTTGTTGGTGACCCTCCAATGCCAACTCGATTCCATTTTGGAAGTCGTATTGCGTTTGATAGTAATGGGTACCTATTTTTCTCAATTGGTGATCGTGGAGTTATGAACTTGGCTCAGGATTTAGATAACCATGCCGGTAAGGTTTTTAGACTGTATGATGACGGTCGAATTCCAAGTGACAACCCATTTGTGGATGAAGCCGGTGCCAAACCTGAAATTTTCACACTTGGAAATCGCAACCCGCAAGGAATGGTAACACACCCCGTTACCGGAGAAATTTGGACCAATGAACACGGGCCACGTGGTGGTGATGAAATTAACATCATCCGATCAGGGCGTAATTTTGGATGGCCGCTTGTTACGCATGGAATTAACTACAACGGTTCCATCATAACAGAAAAAACTGAAATGGAAGGCATGGAATATCCTCTTTATAATTGGACTCCCTCCATTGCGCCATCGGGAATGGCTATTGTTCATGGCGATCGTTACCCTGCTTGGAATGGAGATGCAATTAACGGTGCGCTGGCTCAACAACATGTAAACCGTATTGAAATAGATTATGATAATGAAACCGGTATTCACGAAGAGCGCATATTGCAAGGAATTGGACGTGTTCGCGATTTACGTGTAGCTCCTGATGGGTTTATCTACGTAATGGTTGAGCGAATGGCAGACAGGTCGGCTCGTACCGACGGTTTCATTGTTCGATTAGTTCCGGAGGGTACCACAAGATGAAATCAATCCTTCTATCCTTAGTTTTCCTCTCGTCTCTTTTTCTGTTTTTCGCCTGTGGTAGCAATTCAGATGAACCGGAAGCGCCGGTTACATCAGAAGAGGTGCCATCTTACGAAGTTAAAGGCAGGTTTTTAAGTGCCGATACCGAGGTATCATCCATAAGTGTTGTTCATGAAGAAATTCCCGGTGTGATGAATGCCATGCGAATGCAAATTCTGGTGAGAGATTTTTCCGTAACGGAAGAATTAAACCGTGGCGATATCATTTCATTTACTCTAACCCGAGATGGTATGTCGTGGTTTGCTCGTGATATTGAAGTTTTGCCACCTGATACGGAACTTGATTTACCCGAAAACCTCCAAAGAATGGGTTTGGACTAAATCCAGATTTGTACTAAAATGAACCTGCTTGTTTAATCATGCAGGTTTTTTTTATCCTTCAATCAACACCACTAGTGAGATATGGCTAATCAGAAAAAGAAAAAAAGGCAGTATTTTTGGATGAACACACACATCCCTTGGGTTGTTTACTCGGCAATTCTACTTGCGGCTTTATTTTTGTGGTGGTATAGTTCTATTAATCAGGATTTTGCTCTTGATTTACTGTCGGAATTAATTGGGATTGCTTTCATTGTTTTTATACTTGACACTCTCCTTGTTAGAACTAAAACCAAAAGATGGAAAATTGTACAGGATAATGTTGATTATTTGATTTCACGAACAGTAAATCGTCTAAGAGATGGAATATCAACCCGGTTTTTTGATTTTAAGCCTGAAATTGAAGGACTCAGTCACGAAAAATTAGAAGATTTTATTAGAGATGAGAGGGCGGCTTTCTTAAATGAATTAGAGGAAAAATCACCTGAGATATTCGAGAAAAGAATTAATAAAGACGAACTTTTTTCAGAAGCTGCCTACGAATACTTAAACGAAAAAGCAGAAGATATTTGGGATATCATAAACATGAAATATTCTGAGTATTTGGAACCTGAGTTAGCATCAAGTTTAATTACATTGCATACCCACCTTAAAGATACCTGTGCTCATATCCGTCAGTATAAAAAGTCAAAAAAATTGCAACAAGCTTATTATCAGGAAATAGGGTTAGATGGTGTCATTTTTTCTTTGCAAAAAATTATTGAAATATTAAACAATTTAAGAGAATCAGGATATTCAAGACCCGCTGCAAGAGACGATAAAGATTTTGCATTGTAATAATTGACACTTTTTTTGTATTATTTTACGGAATTAAAATCATGTAACGTGCAAAACCTATGTCTAAGTTTGAGCTCTTTATTTTTTTACTTTTACTTTGTTTTATTTTTGGGAGTTGTTCAAGTTCTGATAAAACTCGATATACAGATGAACAACTCGATGCAATGGAACAGTTTACTTTGTTAGACCCAAAGGTAAATCCAAAGCCGGAAGCTGAATCATTCAATGATTGTATGCGCCGGTATTTTAACCCACCTCGCGAGTTGCTCAATCAAAATAGGCTATTAAGAGCTGTAATACAGTTTGATGTTACCCCCGATGGAAGAACCCGAAACCATTCGGTTATATCAAGTGATGGCTATGAATTGTCAAATGCTGCCATTTCGGTGCTTCGACAATGCCCCTATAAACCCGGTAAAATAGATGGAGAGCCTGTTTATGTTACGGGTGTGATTCAGGCAGTTGCTTTAGAGGGTAGATGATGAAAAGTTTTTATCTATAACCAAATTCTAATAAATGAAACCTTTAAAATTAATAATTATATCATACTTGTTGATTGCAATAATTGGTTGTTCTTCAGGCGAAAGACTCACAGCTGAAGAACGCATGGAACAAAGACATCAGGCTCATATTGAAAGCATAATGGAAGAGGATGTTAGCGGTATAACCGAAAGAAGACCGGAAATGATAGGTGGACAAGAAACGCTATATCGTTTTGTGACTTACCCGGCCAATGCACGTAGAAATGAGATTCAAGGAACTGTTTTGTTAATGGTAACGGTTAATGAGTTCGGTATTCCGGAAGATATAAAAGTTGAACGCTCTGTTCACAGGGAGTTGGACAGATCTGCTGTTGCGGCTATGGAGCAGATGTTGTTCAAACCTGCGGTAAAAAATGGTGAGCGTGTGCCTGTTCAAATCCCTCAACCGGTAATTTTTCGATTAGCGCTTTATTAGAGGTCAAACATGTCTTTTTTAAAAAACTCATCATCATTTAGCTTGCAGAATGTAATATTCCTGATTTTATTTTCAATATTGTTGGCAAGTTGTTCCTCCGGTGAAAGACTTACAGCTGAAGAACGCATGGAACAAAGACATCAGGCTCATATTGAACGTATTCTGGCAGAGGATGTCAGCGG
>PXCK01000245.1 GCA_003566635.1 Balneolia bacterium
GAGACCATAGTTGAAGATGTTCAAATCACGGTCTATAAAGATGATCCAGAAAAAAGAGAAGAAATTGAAAACTCAAGAGAATTTACCCGAGCAGTTGCACGAAATCCGCTAAGAGAAGGCCGTCGTTATGAAATTATACGCCATGCCGATATAGAATCGGCTATTTCGCGGGCTCTACAAAATAGAGGATTTGCATTTGCAGAAGCCAGAGTTTATGCCGAGAGAGACAGCGTAAACCATACAGCAAAACTCGAAATTGAAGTAGAGCCGGGACCTGAGGCTGTATTTGGCAGTATTCGGGTAGAGGGCGAACAAACGGTAAAACCAACGGTTGTAACACGTCAGTCCGGATTAAGAACCGGTGATTTATTCAGCTTAAGGGGCATGAATCAGGCGCAACAAAATATTTTTCGCCATCCGTTATTTCGATTCGTAACTCTAAGTATTACAAATGAAGAACCTTCGGATGAAGTAGATTTATTAATTCGGGTTCGAGAGTTTCCCCTTCGTAGTGTGGAAGTCGGTTTTGGTCTTGGTTCAGAAGAAATCGTAAGAGGTCGCGTTTCATGGACTCACCGAAATCCGTTTGGCAACGGGCACAGATTTAATGCATCTGCAAGAGCATCTTTTATTGAACAACGTGCGAATATGGGTTATTTGATTCCCGGATTTTTAACCCCCAGAAGTAATATCAATATTTCTCCATTTGGGTTAAGACTTAATGAACAAAGTTTTTTACTAAACAGAGCCGGTGTCCAAAATAACTTCTCCTACTACTATAGCCAGGAGTTTGTTGGTACAGTTGGTTATGAGTTTTCCTATAATGATTTACGCCTGAAGCAAGATTTTGAGGTTCGTGACAGCTCAAGGGTTTATAATGTTTCGTCATTACAGCTATCGGCCATTTTTAATCAATCCAGGGGTGATGTAGGTCGCGGATGGGCGTTTCGTCCTTTTATAGAAATTTCCGGATTTTTAAATACCGGATCGATTACATATCAACGGTTTTCTTTAGACGCCCGCCGTTTCATTGACTTGGGTAGCCTTACACAAATCGCTTTACGAACCGACACAGGAGTCCTTTTTTCAAACGACCCTTTTGACGTACCGGCTAACATCCGGTATTACTCCGGCGGTCCCAACTCGGTGAGGGGCTGGACACGATCCCAACTTGGGCCTCAACGTGCAGTCTTTTCAGAAGACGGAAGTTTTTCGCGCTATCTGCCAACAGGAGGGCAAGTTCACATGATGTTTAATGCCGAAATTAGGCAAGACATTCCGCTTTTTAACGATGGGTTACAATTGGCCGCCTTCCTCGATGGTGGTCAGGTTTTTCTTGAAACGACCGATGTAAACTTTAACCAACTTCAATACGCTGCCGGTTTCGGGTTTCGTTTTATGACTGCAATTGGCCCCATTCGCTTCGATTTTGGATACAAGCTAAATCCTAACGATGAAGATTTGAACATTTTTGAAGGTGTGGATTATGGCGGAGCAAATCGCTGGGCTATTCACTTTAGTATTGGTCAGGCATTTTAATGGAACAATCGAAACAAGAACATAACATCAAGCCAAAGAAAACCTTTCTGAGAAGGTTCAGGTGGCTCATTACTTTGCTTGTGGTTGTTTTGGTTGTAATTGGAATCAGACAATCCCTTAAATCGAACTGGTTGCTTAATTATGTAAAGAATCAAATTGAGCAGGTCGCTTCCGATCAAACCGGAATGCCGCTCACCATCAATAAAATTGAAGGTGATTTACTCAAAAATTTAGTTGTCTCTGATATTCGTTTTGGGGATGATGCTCCCTTGTTTTCTGCCGACAGTTTGTTCCTCGAATATCGATTGGGTGGTCTTTTTTCCCGACGGCTAAACATTGATTTAATCAGACTTAGCGGTTTTGAAATTCTGGCTGAACAAAAAGCCGATTCAACATGGAATTTTCCCGTTTTTGAAGAAACCGAAGAACAGGAAGAAACGGGTGGACTGCCTATCGCAATTTTCCTTGAAAGTCTGTTACTTGAAGACGGTAACATAAAGGTTGAATCGCCACATTTGTTACCCGAAAGTTTCCTGCATATTTCAGATTTTAATTTGATGGCTTCTGCTATGGTTTCGAATGATGAGTATTCGGTTGAGCTGAGCATGCTGGAATTAAAGCTGCAGGAAGGACGCTTACCCGAACAGCTGGATTTGCACATGCGAGCCGGAGTTGAAGATGACATCATCACATTGGAAACCCTTACGATGGGCATGGGGAATACTTTTTTCGAGTCATCAGCCCGGTTTAATATGGACTCAACCGATCTTGTAGCTGAGGCAAATCTTGATCCGTTAATCGTTCGTGATATTAAGCCGTTTCTACCTGAAAAACCCGATTTTGAGAGGCTCACACTCCGAACTACCGTAGACGGCTCATTCAGCAATCTGATCATTGATTTGTCGGCCAATTCACCGGACTTTTTTGATGCCTCGGTTTCAGCCGGAATTCAAATTGCAGACGAATTGGCTTTAAAGCAACTTGATTTATCATTAGGCTTTATCGACGTAAATCGCTTTTTAGATGAACCGATGGATGTGAGTAGTGGTTCTTTGGCTTTTTCATTTGATGGATTTATTCCCGTTGATGATTTTGAATCCATGCAAGGTCTGGTAAACCTGGAGATCAACAATGCGCGTTTTGAGCATATCAGCTTGGCGTCTTTTAAAGCAACCACATCAATTGAAAATACAAGTGTAAATGGAAATGTTGCCCTATCATTTCCCGGTCAGCAAATTGACGGAAACTTCAACCTTACTGATGTGTTTAGCGATTTTCCATCCTGGAACGTTGATGTTGGCATTACCAACGTGAATCCAGGTTATTTTGCCAATGACGACGAACTTGAAGGCAGAATTAACGGTACATTTTTGGCACGAGGAAAAGGTTTTGAGCCTTCGGAAGAAGACTGGATTGTTTCGATTCCAACAATGAACATAGTGCTTCAGCCGTACGAAGCAGATTTGAATGAGCTATTAATTATACTAAACAGCTCCCTTGCAGAAGTAAAAGGGCAAATTGCCTCACGTGGTGCCGAATTTAACGTTAAAGCTATAGTAGAAAAGTGGGATACCGATCTGCCCGATTGGTCAATCGAAACTCAAATCCGAAATTTTGATCCATCTATCGTACTCGCACTGGAAGATTTAGAAGCAAATCTGTCCCTTGATATTGATGCCGTTGGAACCGGCACCGACCCTGAAACTATGGTGGTTGATGCATCTTTGTTTATGCTACCATCAACCTTTTTAGATCAACCCATCGATACCCTTTCATCCCGAATAAACCTTGAAAACAATATTGTAAGACTCACCGAAACGCGGTTGGTTTCCTTCTTTGCTGATGCATCTTTAACGGCACGACAAAATCTTGGAGATTTTACAGATATCTCTAATCGGTTAGATTTTGAACTGGAAATAGGAGATTTAAGTCCTTTTGCCCCCTTGGCCGGTGCCGATACGCTTATGGTTGCCGGAAAACTATCAGGGAATATCGTACCCCAAGATGGATTTCCAAATCTTCAAGTTCAAGGTGAGCTTACGGATATTTTGTATGATGAATATGCCCTAAACGAATCTCTTCTAAATCTTTCAGTACTCCTAAAAGATGAACCGGATATAAGCTTAAGCTGGCGTTTTGATGGATTCATGTTTCAGGAAATTGAACTAAGTGGTCTACTTCTTGAAACAGACGTTTCAATTCTTGAGGAAGAAATTCAAGGGATGATAGCTTTAGATTTTCTGCGTGCCGATGAGTTTGGAATATACCACAGAGGTGATTTTTCCATAACCGATGATGAAATTAGAATAACAACCAACCGTCTTGATATTGTTGAGGATATTCTTGAGATGGAATTGGTTCAACCTTTTACGGTTCGAGTTATTGATGAAGATATCGAAATGGAAATGTTGAAATTGACATCGGAAATTGGAGCAACGCTGAACACATCATTCCAAAAAACAGGTGATGACCTCCACTTTTATCTGGATGCAGTTGAAGTAAATACAGCCTATTTCCAACAGACGATATTGGATGAAGTTATAGCCGAAGGTGTTTTTACGGGTATAATTGATTTGCAAACCAATATTACCGATTATATCATCCTGGATTTTGATTCTCGCTTAAATGATTTTGTATTTGAAGATTTGTTGATGGATGAAATAGCTTTGCGCCTACATATAGAAGATGAGCGATTAAGCATGGCGGGTTACGGAGAACGACTAAACGAGCGATTCTTTGAGGGTGAGTTAGACGTGCCGTTTATCTTTGAAGCTCCCGAAGATTTGCCGGATACATTTTTTGACGAAGCTGTAAATGGTTTTTTCACGTTGAATCCATTCGAACTACAACGGTTCCCACAGGCTATGCAAGCTGCCGGTTTAATAGCATTAGAGGGGGAGGTTATTTTTGATTTTAATCTTTCGGGAACGGCTGGAAATCCGGATTTGAATGCTGATTTTGAGTTAAATCAAGCAGTTGCTTCAGGCGTAAGTATTGAACAGTTTTTAATGAATTTATCTTACAACCCGGAGGAAGCCAAAATCATGGTCGATTCGGAATTAACTTCGCTTGGGCAAAAAGCTCTCGAGTTGCAAGGATATCACCCATTAGAAATAGATTTCCGAAGATTTACAGTGGTTCCTTTTGATGGAACAGAAGAAATAAGCCTAAATTTAATAACAAGGGATTTTCGCTTGAATGCATTCAGTGATTTCCTTGATCAAACGGTTGCAGGGAATCTGGAAGGGTTGTTAAATGCCAATCTGGCTGTAACCGGCACCTTAGATAACCCACGTGTAAATGGCGATATTTTGATGTCTGCCGGTAGAATATATCTTGTTGAAAACAACGTAAACTTCAGGAATATTCGTGCCGATATTGGTGTCCAAACAAACCGAATAGACTTGAGGCGTATTAGTATGGATAGTTCAGGTTCATTTAATCTGGACGGGTTTGTAGAACTCTCTGATTTAAGCCCAACCAACCTGGAAATAAATGCCCGAGCTTTAAATTTCAGGGTGTTTAATACACGTGATATTCAATCATATATAACAACCACAACGAGCTTGACGGGGTCTATGGAGCAACCTCAATTAGTAGGGGAGCTACTAATTGAGCGTGGTTATATCTACCTGGACAATTTTGGTGATGGAGCCATTGAAGAAGTTCAGTTAGACGATGAGGAACCGGCTGATACTATGATTGCAGATTTTATTGATGCTCTGGCTGTTGAAATGAATCTCAGGATTGATCGCCGCTTTTTTGTGCGTAACAGAAACAGACCGGAACTTGAACTTGAAGTGCAGGGGAATCTGGATTTAGTGAAAGAGGCCGGTGAAGAATTCCTGCTTTTTGGTGATGCTCAGGCAGTGAGAGGATATGCTAACCAGCTTGGCAGACGATTTGATCTTGAGCGAGGTGTGCTTTTATTTAGCGGGGATCCCGGAAATCCTGATTTGGATGTAAGACTCGCATATA
Organism: Balneolia bacterium; assembly: GCA_003566635.1. Classification (GTDB taxonomy): domain Bacteria; phylum Bacteroidota; class Rhodothermia; order Balneolales; family Cyclonatronaceae; genus PXCK01. The sequence goes on from PXCK01000245.1 coordinate 5,518, forward strand.
GGCTTAGAAGGGAAGATGATATAACAATCTGGTATGTTGTTGGAGGCACTCTCGAAGAGCCGGAATTTACCTATGAAAGTGAACCCGAAATGGATTTACAAGACATCATTAGCTATACCATTTTTGGGCGACCGTTTCACGGATTACAGGGTTGGCAGCAGGGTATGTCCGGCGGAGGTGGAAATGTGGTAGCAGATGCTGCTATAGATTTACTCCTTGATCGGCTCGAATCAATAGTAGCGGATCGTTTTGGGGTTGATGTTATAGAAATTAGCCAATCATCAGGTAGTGGTGCGACCACAGTAAAAGCCGGTAAATATTTGAGTGACAGATTATTCGTTGCCTTGGTTCAGGAACTAAGTACTGATAGTGATAGTCAGGTTATAATCGAGTACCTGCTACGTCGGAATTTAGAGCTTATCCTTACAAGTAGTACCGATTATCGTACGGGTATAGATATCATTTGGCGACATGATTATTAGATGGGTTTTTCTTTTAAATTAATTACCGCTGACTAAACCCGACAGGTTTCGAAAACCTGTCGGGTTTTCTCTATTTCAACGATTTTCTTCGTGCTTAGATGACACAGCTTTTTTAATATTTGCTTTTTACTACATGTCTAAAAATTATAATGATAATGATGTATCCCTATTGGGTAATCTGATTTTAAAATGGTCTAATAAAGTTTTAGGCACGTACTGACATACAGCTGGCAAGATTTATCAATGCACTAGCATGGGTATTCTCATAATCCCGAAGGGATGACAAGATTATAGCATAATGCAAACAAAAGATCCATCAAACCCCGAAGGGGTGAAATTGCTAATCCAACCACAAGAATTTTCCTTTTAAGAATTTTTGGGCGTTGATGAAATTCGAAGAATTGTTTTTGATGTCTCTCACTAAATCAGAAATGCTCATTGCCGGTTTTAAGCCCACCAGTATATGAACATGGTCTGCCACGCCATTAACGATAATCGGCTTTTGATTTTTGCCTTTGATAATGCCCGCAACATATTTGAACACTTCATCTCGCCAAGGATTTTACAATAGGTTTTCTCGCCCTTTTACGACAAACACGTATAGGATTTAAATCTGTAAAAAAGTGCCGGGCATAAAGCTATTTCACCCCTTCGGGGTTTGATTTAGATTGATCAATTTGGGTTTCTATAATCTTGTCATCCCTTCGGGATTTTTCAGTTTTGGCCTGCTGTGAATTGCTTAACTCGGGCAAGCCTGTTAACGTCAAAATTAAGCCGGAGCCAAACATTTTGTAATAATAGAACAACACAATTGTTATCTATCGCCAAAGACTGTTGAATACTTGAATTTTATGAATTTAAAACGGCCTAAAAAAAATAAATCCAAACTACGTTTGAGAAGCTTTTTAAAAATTGCTTTTTACTTCATATCTATAAATTATAATGATAATGATGTATCCCTAATGTGTAATCCGGGTTTAAATAGATAATGCGTTCTAAGGAACAATGCCTAGGTATGAAAATGGAAAAATTTCATAGCTTTGACTTTGTGTTAATTGTTTCCCCAAGAGCAACTACTAGCTGGATTAACGAGAGAAAATTGGCAAAATTAACTCAAATTATTCCAGTATCTTTA
>PXCK01000185.1 GCA_003566635.1 Balneolia bacterium
CTAATGTCCAACTAGGATGGTTAGAGGGTAATTCTGGTACTCCTGGTACATCAGTAACATCTCCAATAAGCATTGATCCTTCTGTTGAATTTGACAACTATTTTGTTTGGATTGGTAATGGCTGGGATCCAAGTCCCGGTGGAACATGGACCGGCTCCATTGAAATGGTTGGTGTTCAGGCAGCTTCAGGTATTATATCTTCATTGTCTCCGGCTGCGGGTTCATTAATGCCGGGTGAAAGCCAGGAAGTTTCTTTGTCTTACGACGCAACAGAAGTAATTGGTGGAACATATCAGGATAACTTACCGGTAGTATCAAACGACCCTGAAAGATTATCTGATGTTTATAGCGTTACATTTAATGTAACCGGTATTCCTGCAGCTACGGCGGATCCAACAGTTGTAGATTTTGGAACTGTAATCGTAGGCGAATCTGCTATGGAAACTGTAACTGTTACAAACACCGGTACAGATGTTCTAGAAATTGAGTTCTTCAATACAGATAGAGATGCATACCACGTTTCTACTGAAGAAGTAACACTTGCTGTTGGTGAAAGCTACGATATAGAAATAAACTTCATTCCTTTATTAGATAGAGAAAAGAATGGTGGTTTATTCGTATTTACCAATGCACCTGACAGCCCAACAATCGTACAGTTGACTGGTGTTGGTGTTGCTCCTGGTGTATTAGAATTAAGCCCTGAAGCGCTTGAGTTAACGGTTGAACTGGGTGAGTCTGCATCAGAAATGTTTGATATTTCAAATGTAGGTGTTTCGTCTTTTGACTTTGATATTACTGCCGGCTTAGTTGATGAAACAGTTGTGCTTGGTATTACAAGAGATCATGCAACCGAGATTGTTTCAGCTGAGGGAGTCCAATCTGATAAATTTAAAAGAGAATTTGAGGTTGATAACCAGGCTGGTGAAGATCTAGGCGTTTTTACTAACAGACCTGTATTATTTAACGAGGTTGTTTTATCCCATTCAGCATCTTCAACAATCATAATTCCTCAAAACTCTGTAGCCTGTCCAACTCCTCCAACGAGTATATTACGGACATATACATTGTCTGACTTTGATATTAATGATCCTTTTAATGTTTCTGCTGTTCAGATTGGTGTTCAGGATGTACCGGGTGCAAGTATGCCCGCAGAGATATTCGTTTATACTTTAGATGGTAATCTTCAGTATAGCAATCTTACTCAAGTGGGTTCTACTACAACTACACTAACAAGTAGTATGAATTCTGAAGTTGTAACAATACCAGTTGAAGCTTTTGTAGAGGCAGGTTCTACTATAGTTGTTGAAATTAAAGCAAACGATTTCTTCTTGATTGGATCTAATGACGAAGGTGAAACATCTCCAACTTATTTGGCAGCAGAAGGTTGTGGTAACGCAGAACCGGTAACGACTGCAAGCTTAGGCTTTCCAGAAATGCAAGCAATCTTTAATGTAGTTGGTTCAATAGAAGAGGATCCGATTTTCACATTTGAACCATCTAGTGGTAGTGTTGCGGCAAATGATAGCCAACAAATAATGTTTACTTTTGACTCTGAAGGCTTTGAAGCTGGAACTTATAATGCAGCAATCGTTGTATCTACTTCTTCTCCTGCTACTCCTTCAGGCACCATTCCGGTAACAATAAATATGGTTGAGCCGGCAGTAGCTGCTGAAGACGTTACCTTCCAGGTAGACATGTCAGTTTACGCTGAGCTTGGTATCTTCGATACCAGCGTAGGTGATGAAGTATTTGTACGTGGAGCCTTCAACGATTGGGGAACTGGTAATCCAATGTCCCTTACAGAATCTGAAGAGGGTATGGTTTACACTACAACCGTAAATATTGAAGGTGAACCCGGTACAGAAGTATTATACAAATTCTTTATTGGTGCAGGCGATGGCCGTGACTTACCAAATACTGGTTGGGAAGAAACAGTTGGTCCTTTTGCGGATGGTAATCGTGGTTTTGAACTTGTTGGCGAAGATCAAGTTCTGGATGTAGTATTCTTCAATAATGTAACCGACGTATCTGTTGATCCGGATACCGAGTTACCAACCGAAGTTGCTCTAAATCAGAACTATCCGAACCCGTTCAACCCAACAACAAATATTAGTTACGCATTACCTGAAACAGGGGATGTATTACTTGAAGTGTACAATATTCAGGGTCAGCGAGTAGCAACCCTTGTAAACGGCACTCAAACAGCCGGAACACATGTTGTATCATTTGATGCAAGCAGACTTGCTTCAGGTATTTATATCACTCGTCTACAAATCGGAACAACTACGTTGACCCGTAAAATGACGCTTGTGAAGTAAACTTAAAATTGACTTAAAGTCTAAGCCCGGTGATTTAATCATCGGGCTTTTTTTATGCCTGCAGATATGCCTTGGCTATGGCGTTAAATTGGGCAGGTTGATCAAGGAAGGCGTAATGACCGGCGTTTTCAAGCAAAACCAGGCTGGAATTTGGTAAAAGTTTTTCCATACGTTCTCCTTGATATACAGGGGTAGAATCGTCATTTTTACCCCACAGCAAAAATACTTCATGACTGATGTATGGCAGTTCCGATTCCTGAAACTCAGTTACAGTATTTATAAAAATCTGACGCATAACACCGTCTAATTGTCTGAAGTCTGATGACCCAAGTTTTTTCCAGATTGCAGTTTGTCTTAACCACTCCAGCCCTCTTTCACGAAGAGAGCCTGGTAATAGCAGAAAAGGAGCTTTTAGAATTTTGACAGTATACTTTTTAAAGTAGAAACTTGGTTTCCGTTTTGGTTTCATTCCGGCTCCTCCTGTAATCAGAACCTTATGGATTCTATTACTGTAGTCAGGGTTTGATAAAAGCTTAAATGTAATGCGACCACCAAAAGAATGGGCTAAAATATGGTATGTTTCTAACTCCAGTTCAGTTACAATAGCATGAACAAAAGTAGCATAATCTGCAATCTGCCAAGCTGAATCAGGAATATCTGTTTGGCCAAAACCCGGTAAATCAATTAAGTAACAAGTATTTGCTTGAGATAGTGATTTTGCAGTATGAATCATTGTTTCTGCATTGCAACCCCAACCGTGTAAGAATAGAATAGCAGGCCCCTTCCCTGCACGCAGAACTCTGGTGCGAACAGAACCTATTGTTAAGAATTGCGTTTCAATAGAATCATACATTGCTTTATTCACTAAAATTTCGTTTGTTCAATTTTGTAAGGTAATGGTTCCTAATGGATTATTGGAAGTAAAAACCTAAAATACGAGTAATATGATTAGACATAAGCTTTATTTCCTCTTTGATAAACTACAAGTAAGTGCTGTTGAAAGATACTTCATGCTAAGTTTAACCGGCATAATTTTATTTATTTCTGGTTTTGGAATGTTTATCGACAATTCACCAACTTTCGATGATGAATATTATCAACCATTGATGTCTGCTTTTGAGGAAAGAATACGAGCTACCCAAGATAGAAATTACGAAATTGAAAATCGCTATTACCCTCAAGTCCAAGTGGTTAATAAAGAATTACTCGGTACTAAAGAACAAACAAAGACGTTAACCCCTTCAATAGCTCCTGCCGATACGGTAACTGTTCAAAAAGACTCAACTCAATCAAAAATTAATATTAATATTGCCGATGTTGATGAGTTGGTAAAATTGCCGGGCATAGGACCTGCCATTGCCGGTAGAATTATTGAATATAGAAATGAAAACGGTATTTTTTCTTCAATTGAAGAAATTATTAGTGTTAGAGGTATTGGACCGGCAAGATTAGAAGCTATTCGCGAACTTATAACAGTTGAAAAAAAATCTAACGAATGAACAAAACTATTCTTTGGGCCGACGATGAAATTGATCATTTAAAGCCCCATATTTTATTTCTGGAAGGAAAAGGGTTTAACGTAAAAGCAGTAACAAATGGATCTGATGCTATCTCTTTAATCAATGAAGAGTCATTTGATTTAGTTTTTCTTGATGAACAGATGCCCGGAATGGACGGTTTAACGACGCTGGGTAAAATCAAACAAATTGCGCCTCAAATACCGGTTGTCATGATCACGAAAAGCGAAGAAGAATATATAATGGAAGATGCTATTGGTGCTAAAATAGCCGATTACCTTATTAAGCCTGTAAACCCAAATCAGATTTTACTTACAACTAAAAGGATTTTAGAAAGAAAAAGACTGACTAATGAAAAAGCAGCTCAGTCATATCTCCAAAGTTTTAGAAGTATTGCTTCTCAGCTTGAAAGTAACCCGGATTGGCGTGAATGGATTTCTATTTACACACAACTAACAGCCTGGGACCTTGAGTTGCAAGATGGGGATGAAGGTCTTCGCCAAATTTTGACGGATCAAATCCAACAGTCTAATCTCGAATTTGGAAAGTTCATCAACAGGGAATATAAATATTGGCTTAATCAAAACCTGCCTGACAGACCTGTATTATCTGTTGATATCACCAAAGAATATGTTCTTCCACAGCTTGATAAGGCAGATTCGGTTTTTCTCATAGTAATTGATTGCATGAGGTACGATCAATGGTTAGAGTTTGAGAAGTTACTGAATCAGTTTTATTCAATAGATACCGACTTCTATTACTCTATTTTACCTACAGCAACGCCATATTCAAGAAATGCGATTTTTGCAGGTTTGTACCCGGCAGATATCGAGAAAAGATTTCCGGAGTTATGGAAAAATGCTGATGGTGATGAATCATCACTAAATCAATCTGAACCCGAATTATTTGAAGAGCTGCTCCACAGAAATCGGGTAGATGTTAAATTCCGGTATGAGAAAGTTTTACAGCAGGACGACGGTAAAAAGATTTCCGAAAAAATTCACAACTACACTCAAACGAAGTTGAATACATTCGTTTTTAACTTTGTGGACACGTTGGTGCATACCCGTTCAGATTCTCAGGTTTTAAAAGAGATTGCACCTGATACAGCCGGGTTTAGATCGTTGGCAAAAACATGGTTTGAGCATTCTAACTTGCTACAGATTTTCAGAGAATTAGCAACCAAAAACGTTAAAATTGTGGTTACAACAGATCATGGTTCTGTTCGTGCTTTACGTGATACAAAAGTTTTAGGTGATAAGCACACATCAACCAGCTTGCGATATAAGTTTGGAAGAAATTTAAAGTGCGACGAAGAAGCTGCAATTGTTGTTGATGACCCCGAATCTTTTCGTTTACCAAGATTAAGGCCAAGCACGAACTATATCATCGCAAAAGAAGATTATTACTTCGTATATCCAACAAATTATCATAAATATCAGAATAAATACAATGATACGTTCCAGCACGGGGGTGCATCTATGGAAGAAATGATATTGCCGGTTTCGGTATTGACGCCAAAATAGCTAAATATTTTTTTTCTAAAGGTTGATGCATTATATTAAACCTTATTTATTTAGCTAAAACTGCGCATTTTGAATCCAATTGTTTATTTTCTGAGAGACATAAAAAAAACCGGAGCTGTAAGCCCCAGCTCACGATTTCTAGCGGAAGATATTACTGAGATCTTGCGAAACAATACAGATGATTTGCAAAGACCTCTTCGCATTTTGGAGTTAGGCCCCGGCACCGGTACTCTTTCAAAATATATAGTCGCATCCTTAAAACCGGAGGATAGGTTCGATATGGTAGAAATCAATCCTCATTTTACCCGTATGTTAAGGCGCAAATTCAATCAGCCCAATATATCGGTTCACTATACAGATTTTTTGGATTTTCAACCCAAAGAGCCTTACGATTATATTTTTTCCAGCATTCCGTACGAGACGATACCCGAAAAAATTACCAAGCAAATTTGGGAGCGTAAGATATCCGTTTGCTCAGAAGGTGGTAAAATTTGTTATTATAAATATCTAAATTTTAATCACTTTAGGTGCAAGTTCGAAAAAAAACTTGTAAAGCAGTATTGCATTGACAAAAAAGTGGTTTTTTTAAATTTTCCACCTGCTAATTTATACACTTTGTGTATAGACAAGGATATACTTGGGGGAACGGCTTCTGTAGCACGTGCAGTTTAGCCCGGTCTATATTCTAAATATGTAAATAGTGTTCAGTTTGTTATATTTAACAAACTTCAAATACGAACTAAACAATAGATATTCGTGCTTTCTTTACTTGTTGTACTGTTATTAAGTTTTATTATAGGTTCAATTCCATCTTCGCTCTGGGTTGGGAAAATCTACAAAAAAATTGATTTACGTGAGCATGGGAGTGGAAATTTAGGGGCAACCAATACGTTTAGAATTTTAGGCTGGAAAGCCGGAATTGTCGTATCCCTAATTGACTTTGCTAAGGGTTTTATTGCCGCTTTTTACATTAGTCAGCTTGCTTTTAGTGTTGGTGGTGTGCCAACGGTTTTTTCAGGATGGGAAACTGAAATTTTTGTTAAGATTTTTGCTGGGTTATTTGCAGTAGCCGGCCACATGTATTCCGTATTTGCTAAATTTAAAGGTGGTAAGGGTGTTTTAACTGCATGTGGTATGCTTTATGCTATTGAACCGATATCTATATCATTGGCGTTAGTAGTTTTTTTCGTTGTGCTTTTTAGTAGTAGATATGTATCCCTTGCTTCTATGATAGCCTGTTTTTTTTATCCTATATTTCTTTTAATCTTGAGGTATGGCTTTAGTTTTGACATTGATGGAAGCCTTATTGTAATAAGTTCAATTATTGCAATTACAATTATAGTAAAGCACAGGTCGAACATCAAAAGGCTAATGGACGGAAACGAAAACCGAATTTCATCTTTTGCTCCGGCAAAAGGCAGAATTAACGAACAATAAACTGTTGTGAAAATTGCAATTATCGGCGCGGGCAGTTGGGGTACTGCACTTTCTATTGTGTTGGCAAAATCCGGACACGAAACTGTTTTGTGGGCCAGAGAAAAAGCGGTTGTAGAGGGGATTCAATCAACTCATATCAACCCAAACTATTTAAACGACGTAAATTTACCCGATACTATTCTGTGTAGTAACGATTTTGAGCCCGTATTAAGTGGAGCAGATGTCGTAATTTTTGCAACCCCATCACACGTAATGCGACAACTTGCTACTGTTGTATCAGGTTATTTAACCGGTAATGAGATAATTATAAGCTTGGTTAAGGGTATTGAAAACGGGACTTATTTTACAATGAGTCAGGTTCTTACCGAAGTTCTTGGTCACAAAATCAATTCTGATAAAATCGCAGTACTATATGGTCCTAGTCATGCCGAAGAAGTGGCTAAAGAGCTGCCAACCACAGTAGTTGTTGCTTCGCCATCTCAAAATACAGCATCTACAGTTCAGAGCCTGTTTCAAACACCCATGTTTAGAGTTTACATCAACAAAGACGTTAAGGGAGTTGAAATTGCAGGTTCAATCAAAAACATAATGGCTATAGCAGCAGGTATTGCCGATGGCTGCGATTTCGGAGATAATGCTATTGCTGCTTTGATAACGCGAGGCTTGCAGGAAATACGAAGACTTGGAATGAGGTTGGGGGCATCACAAGATACGTTTCAAGGACTAGCGGGAGTTGGAGATTTAGTAGTAACCTGTACAAGTAAGCACAGCCGTAATCGATATGTTGGTTACCATATTGGCAAAGGCGAAAAGTTAGATGATATCATTAGTAGAATGAATATGGTTGCTGAAGGCGTAAAGACAACGAAGTCGGTTTATAACTGGGCTAAAAAGCTAAATATCGAGATGCCCATAACCGAATCGGTTTATCATGTGTTATTTGAGGGGTTAAGTCCTAAAGATGGTGTTTATAAGTTGATGACCAGAGAACAAAAAGAAGAAATTACATTTTATTAGAGAACCCTTTGAAATGATAAAGGTAATTTGCACGTTAACTACCAAAACTTAAATCAAACCTAAAGCATCTCATGTTTAATCACCAACCGACCATAAGTGCCTTGTCATTAGGTGATTTAAAAAGCCTTATTAAAACAGGTGAAGGTACCTATCTAGAGTTCAAACGAACTATTTCTAATCCGGAAAAAATAGCACGGGAGTTGTGTGCTTTTGCTAACACAAAGGGAGGGATATTGTTGATTGGGGTTGATGATAATGGGGCTATGGTTGGTGTGACCAGTTTTCATGAGGAGCATTATTTGCTGGTAGAATCAACCGATTTTTATTGCAATCCTCCTATAAAACATAAAATTGAAATATTTGAACTGGGAGACAGAGAAATTGTTCTCGTAAAAGTTGAAGAAGCTGAAGTAAAACCTGTTTATGTACAAGTAGGCAAAAAAAGATATGCTTATGAAAGAATTAAAGATAAAAGTGTTCGAGTTAGTCGGGAAAAGGCCGTTTTGCTCGAAAATTCAAGCAGGACCGAAGGCATTACCTTTAACTATGGGCCAAACGAGCAAAAATTATTTCGGTACCTTAATGAATATGAAAAAATTACAGTAAATGAATTTTCCAACCTTATTAATCTAAATAAGAAAAAAGCAGCCCAAATTCTTGTTAATATGGTAAGTATTGGTGTTTTAAATTTGTTTAGCAGCGAAAAGTCTGATTACTTTACGTTGTCGAATAAAGCATTTTAATCTGCTAATTATATTTGTAGCTTAGCAGTAGTCCGAATTAATTCTTATTTTTAAGCGTTCTAAGTAAAAATAAAAAGTCTCATAAAAACTTTCAGGATGCAGCTTACCGATAACATTATAGACATCTCACCAAGCGCAATAAAAAAGATAAAAAAAGTAATTGCCGATAATAATGAGCCCGATAAGCCTTATTTAAGAATTGGAGTTAAAGGCGGCGGTTGCTCAGGGTTGAGTTATATTCTAGAGATGGATGAGCAAAAAGAATATGATCATCTTCTAAATTATGATGGAGTTGAGATTATCGTCGATAAACGGCACGCGCTTTATTTGGAAGGAACTGTTCTGGATTTTAAAGATGGATTAGATGCTCGTGGTTTTGTTTTTGAAAACCCAAAAGCAACTAGTACCTGCGGTTGTGGTTCATCATTCAGTGCTTAGAGTACTGTATCATTTCTGACTGATTTTTAGTAACTTACTTAATTATTTATGATTTGTTTTTGGGCTGTTTAAATCATGCTAAACCAGCCCTTCTTATTATTTTGAACCAGAAGTTGAGATATCAACGAAATTATTAAATGAGCACATACGATCGTTTAAATACTATTGCTAGTTCCTTGCAGCCGGAACTTGTTGATTTAAGAAGACATCTACATCAAAACCCTGAGTTGGGTTGGCATGAGATAAATACATCTGCATTTATCCAAAAAAAGCTTCGTGATAGAGGATTTGAAATCGTTAATGGCTTCGCTAAAACCGGCTTCTACACAGAAGTTGATAGCGGAAAACCAGGGCCTACAGTTGCGTGGCGAGCCGACATGGATGCCCTTCCGATTGACGATGAAAAAGGTGCTTCATATTCATCAAAAATTCCAGGTGTCAGCCATATGTGCGGTCATGATGCCCATACAACCATTGCTTACGGTATTGCCAGACTACTGCAAATTCACAAAGATGAATTTAAAGGGAAAGTGCGCATTTTCTGGCAGCCGGCTGAGGAAGTTCAGCCAAGTGGCGCTCCGGTTATGATTGAAGACGGTATTCTTGAAGGTGTTGAGGCCGTAATGGCTATGCATTGCGACCCACATACCGAAAGTGGTAAGTTTAGCTTACGAAATGGCCCTGAAACGGCGGCATTTGACTCTTTCAGGGTTAAGATTGAAAGCCCATCAACCCAACATTCAGCAAGACCGCATAAAGGTCCGGATGCCATGTGGGTTGGTCATCAGGTAGTACAGCATTTATATCAGTTCATAGGTCGCCTTGTTGATCCAACTGACCCTACCGTTATTTCTATTTGTGAATTTCACGCCGGTTTTGCCATGAATGTAATTCCCAGAAAAGTTAATTTAAGTGGAACTATTCGAACGGCTTCAGGCAGGAAAAGAATGTTTATTAAAGAGCACATCAAAGAACTACTACAAACATTAGCTACATTGCATCATGTGCAAATTGATGTTGAATTTGGCTTAGGAGCCCCTGCTGTAGTAAACAATGACTCCCTTTACAATTTTGCCAAAAAGCTGATAAAAAAAGACATCGGAAACACAGCTGTTGTTCCTCGCGAACAAAGCATGGGAGCCGAAGATTTTTCATTTTATACCGAAAAACTACCCGGTTTGTTTTTGCGTGTAGGTACATGTAACAGTCCAGAAACATCCTATCCGCTTCATAGTTCAAAATTTGACATTGATGAGAACGTTTTAGCACCAACGGCAACATTTGTTAGTCATCTCATCATGAAATTATTAAATCAAAATTATAACTGACGTGAAAGTCCTGAAATTTGGTGGAACTTCCATGCGAAATGCCGAAGCATGGAAAAACGTCCTGAATATTATTAATAACACCGGCGCCGGTACGGTTACCGTTGTAAGTGCAACATCCGGTACGACCAATGCACTATTACAAGCTGCAGAAGTTGCAAGATCCGGAAAGTTAGAAGATGCTTTAAGTATTACCGCCGGAATTAAAGCATCTCATAATGCTATATTAGATGAATTTTTTGGTAATGCAGATGCACCCGACCGAAAAATAGCAAACGACCATCTGAATGATACCATCAAAAAACTCGACACGTATTTGCTCGGCGTCTCAACTTTAGGTGAATTAACACCAAAATCACTAGATGCTATTTCGAGTACAGGGGAACAGTTGAGTTCCTTTTTATTGGTGGAATGTGGAAAAAAAGTAGGCATGAATGCTGTTTGGGTTGATTCTGCAGAGGTACTTAAAACAGATTCATCCTTTGGTGAAGCAAAACCAAACTTTCCGTTAGTTGCTGAGCGAGCAGAGATTATCCGTGCACACTCAAATGAGGGAGCATTTATAATACTCGGGGGCTTTTACGGTTCTGACTCTAACGGCGTAGTTACAACCTTAGGCAGAGGCGGGTCGGATTACTCGGCAAGTATCTTTGCCTTGGCCTCGGGCGCCGATGTTATCGAGATATGGACGGATGTAAGCGGCATGTTTACTAGCGACCCGAGATTCATTAAGCATGCGTTCAGTATTAAAGAACTAAGTTTTAATGAAGCTGCGGAATTAGCCTATTTCGGTGCTAAGGTTTTACATCCGGCAACCATTCAGCCGGCAGTTGAGAGAAACATACCGGTTTATGTTAAGAATACGTTTGAGCCAAATCATCCCGGTACGAGAATTTTTTCTGATACCTTGGCAGAAACTCCGGTTCGTGCTATAGCTTTCAAAAAAGATATTACCGTTATTACCATTATTTCATCCCGCATGTTACTTGCATGGGGTTTCCTCTCGAAGGTTTTTGATGTGTTTAACAAGCATCAAGTGTCGGTAGATTTGGTAACTACCTCTGAGGTTAGTATCAGTATGACCGTTGACAAGAAAGCCCGTCTCGATAAAATTATCGACGATTTGGAAAATATTGGAACCGTCAAGATTTACGAAAATCAGGCACTTATTTCCCTTGTAGGAAAAGACTTATTGAAAAGCAAAGGAATAGCGGCTCAGGCATTCAATTCTCTTTCAAAATTCCCGATTCGAATGATTTCGCAGGGAAGCTCCGATAATAACCTTTCGGTTGTTGTAGAAAATGATGATGCAATTGAAGCCGTGCAAAATCTGCACGACGCTTTTTTTGTAAATCAACCAACACCGGAGAATGTGTAATGCTAAAGGTTGCATTGCTTGGTAAGGGTAAAATGGGCCAGATGATTCATTCATTGTTGAGTGAAAACAATGCCGAGTGCGTTGTTTGGCTTGGGGAAGACAACAATCAACAAGGTCAGGGAATCACTAAAGATTCTATGATGAATGTGGATGTTGCAATTGATTTTACCCATCCCGATGTAGTTCTTGAAAACGTCAATGCACTGCTTAAGTTCGATATTCCCGTTGTAATTGGTACTACCGGCTGGACTGAAAAAGAAAACGACGTAAAAAAACTCATTCGAGAGCACAACGGTCGCGTTGTATTTGGTTCAAACTTCAGCCTTGGTGTACAAATGTTCATCCGTTTTGTGAATGAAGCAGCACGACTTAGTGCAAACGCATCATTTTTTGATGCAGCTATTCATGAAGTACATCATACCGAAAAAGCTGATTCGCCGAGTGGCACAGCTTTAACACTGGCAAAAACATGGCTCAATCACTCAAAAAAACAAAAACAAATTGTGTCTCAAATTCCCGCTAAGGGAAAAGTTGATGAATCCGATTTTCTTGTGACAGCACAACGCTTAGGATCCGTATTTGGGGAACATACGTTAAGATTAAACTCACCCTGGGATGAAATCGAGCTATCCCATAAAGCCCGTTCACGGGAAGGTTTTGCGGTTGGTGCAATAAAAGCTGCTCATTGGCTCGCAAGTCAAAAAGAATCCGGTTATTGGCTTATTGAAAATGTAGTAGAAGAAGTGCTAGAAAGCAAATAATATGGGTTAGTTTTTAATTCCGTATTTTAAAATCAAAAAAATGAGTTTATATAATCAAATATTAGCCGACTTAAAAGATGCCATGAAAGCACGAGACGATAAAAAGCTCGGTGTTTTACGCATGCTCAAAGCATCAATGCTTGAAAAAGAAATCAGCAATAGATCCGGAGGCGAAAAGTCGGAATTAAACGATGAGGATGCTCTTTCTGTAATTGTGAAAGCGTCGAAACAGCGTAAGGATTCCATCACTCAATACAGAGATGCCGGGCGAGAAGATCTTGCAGCCATTGAAGAGCAAGAGCTTGAGATTATTGAAGGCTACTTACCAAAGCAACTTACAGAAGACGAAATTGCAACCATCGTAACCAATGCCATAGCTAATACCGGTGCTGAATCAATGCGGGATATGGGCAAGGTGATGGGCGTTGTTATGCCACAAGTAAAAGGCAAAGCCGACGGCAATCTGGTGAATCGCGTGGTTAAGGAGAAACTGAGCGGTCAATGAACGTGCTTGATGGCATTATAGCAATTGCATTAGTGCTTTTTGCCTTACAAGGGTTTAAAAATGGTCTGGCTAAGGAAGTAATCGGGCTAATAGGATTGATTATTGCATTCTTCCTGGCATTTCGGCACATGCATGATGCAGCATTTGTTATTTCTGACCTAACCGGATGGACAAGTGAATTTTTGCCGTTAATTTCTTTTTTTGTCGTTTTTCTACTGATTATCATTATCACACATTTGGTGATAAAAAGTGTAGAAAAACTTCTTGAAGTCACGTTTTTAAGTTTTACCAATAAAATTTTTGGCTTAGTCTTTGGAGTACTTAAATGCAGTATTTTGATAAGCTTGTTTTTGATTGTTCTTGCCGGTTTTAACTTCCCCAACGACGATCACAGGCAAACATCTTTTTTTTATTCTTATATGTTAAATGCAGCGCCGATAACATATAACTTAATCGCGGAGGTTTATCCGCACACAGAAAATTTCGCCGATAGTATAAGACGTACTATGGAAGATTATAACATCGAATTATTTCGCTAAATAAAAACTATGTCATTTTTACCCGTTGAGCAGCAGCTCGAAATCATCAAGAGAGGTACTATTGAGATTGTACCCGAAAAAGAACTAATTGAAAAACTTGAAAAATCCTGCAAAACGAATACGCCTTTACGTGTTAAATTAGGTTGTGATCCTACCCGACCTGATTTACACCTTGGGCACTCTGTTATCTTTAGAAAACTGAGGCAGTTTCAGGATTTGGGGCATCATGCCATTCTTATTATTGGAGATTTTACCGGGATGATAGGTGACCCGACAGGGCAGAATAAAACACGACCTGCTCTAACAGTAGAACAAGTTCGAGAGAACGGGAAAACGTATTTTGAACAAGCCTCCAAAATTTTAGATCAGGAGAAAACCGAAATCGTATATAACTCGGACTGGCTTGGTGGGCTTAAATTCGAAGATGTCATTAAGCTGGCGTCGAGCATGACATTAGCCAGAATGATTGAGCGGGATGATTTTACCAAGCGTTTTAATAACGAAGAACCTATCTCGCTTCATGAGTTCTTATACCCTCTGGCTCAGGGTCAGGATTCAGTTTACTTGAAATCGGATATTGAGCTTGGTGGAATTGATCAAAAATTCAATTTATTGGTTGGCCGTCATCTTCAAAAAGAAAACGGTCAGGATCAGCAGGTTTGTTTGATGATGCCACTTTTAGTTGGGACTGATGGCGTTCAGAAAATGTCGAAGTCATACGACAACTATATCGGGCTAAATGATGAGCCTAATGATATGTATGGAAAAACTTTATCCGTGCCCGATGATTTAATTTATACTTATTTCGAGCTATTGACTGATATTCCGGTAGCTGAGCTTCCCGAAATAAAAGAGAAAGCCGAGTCGGATCCGCGCAACACAAAACATCATTTGGCTTATACCATTTCTCGAATGTATTACAGTGAGGAGGCTGCAAAACAAGCTCGTGAACACTTTGAAAAGACCATCATCAATAAAGAAATACCGGATGATATTCCTACTTTTGATTTTCCGGCAGGAGATGCTCATCGATTAGTTCACGTCATCAAAACGGTAGGTTTTGCGCCAAGTAATGGCGAGGCTCGCAGGCTAATACAACAGGGTGGGGTTTCCTTAGATGGAGAAACCGTGACTGATGCTCATTACGAAATATCGTTCGAAAATGGTACTAAAACCGTCTTAAAAGTTGGTAAACGTAAATTTGGAAAGTTAATCGCTAAATAAAAATAACGATATATCGTGGCATCATACAGAATTAGCAGCTATAATGTAAACGGCATAAGAGCCGCCGAAAGAAAAGGCTTTAGCGAGTGGGTAAAAGCAACTCAACCTGATATCATTTGTCTTCAGGAGCTTAAAGCAAAAGCCGATCAGGTACCCGAGGAAATACACGAACTTGGATATTTTTCACGATACCATTCAGCCGAGAAAAAAGGATACTCCGGTGTGGGAATTCTATCCAAAAACGAACCCATTTCGGTAACTGAGGGTATGGGTGTTGATTGGGTTGATGAAGAAGGCAGGGTACTAATGTTTGAGTTTCCTAAGTTTAAAGTTTTTTCAATCTATGCCCCAAGTGGCACAACTGGAGATATACGACAAGATTTAAAATATGAATTTTTGGATGCGTTTGATTCGTTTACTTCTGAGCAATTAAAAGACGATAAGCCGGTATTATTTTGCGGAGATTTTAATATTGCCCATACCGAAATTGATATTCACGATCCGGTTCGCAATAAGAAAACATCAGGTTTTTTACCCGAAGAACGCGAGTGGTTAACCAACTTTATTGATAACGGATTTACGGATGTGTTCAGAGAATTGCATCCGGGGGTGAAAGATTTATACAGTTGGTGGACTTACAGGGCCGGTGCCAAAAGTAGAAACAAAGGCTGGAGAATAGACTATCACCTTGGTTCCCATAATTTTGGAAAACTCGCTAAAGAAGCCTTAATTGAAAAAGAATTGAATATGTCGGATCATGCTCCGGTAACCATTACTTATCAAATTTAAATTATTATTTATGAGTGTACGCGTACGTTTTGCTCCATCACCAACCGGATATCTTCACATAGGCGGTCTTCGCACGGCTTTATTTAACTACCTTTTTGCCCGAAAAAACAAAGGCACATTTATTTTGCGGATTGAAGATACCGACCAGTCTCGCTATGTAGAGGAAGCAGAAAAGGATATCACCGATAGCCTGAAATGGTCCGGCATCGAAATTGACGAAGGCCCTGATGCAGGTGGTAAATTTGGTCCTTACCGACAAAGCGAACGATCTGATATCTATCAGAAATATGCCAATCAGTTAATAGAATCGGGGAATGCGTACTATGCCTTCGACACGCCGGAAGAAATTGAAGCCATGAAAGAAAGGCTGCGGTCGAAAGAAAATCCGAATCCGAAGTACGACGCTTCTACACGCCAAACCATGAAAAACAGCTTAACGCTACCCAAGGATGAAGTAGAATCGTTAATTGCAAGTGGAACGCCTTATGTGGTTAGACTACTCGTTCCTGAAAATGAAACAGTCCGTTTTGATGACATTATTCGTGACCATGTTGCATTTGAAACGTCCGAGCTTGATGATCAGGTTTTATTAAAATCAGACGGCTTGCCTACGTACCACCTTGCAAATGTGGTGGACGATCATCTAATGGAAATTACCCACGTTATTCGGGGTGAGGAATGGCTAAGCAGTGCCCCAAAGCATATTTTGCTCTACAATTATTTAGGATGGATGCCGCCAATTATGGCACACCTTCCTTTAATCATGTCACCAAGTGGTGGTAAACTATCAAAGAGAAAGGCTGAAGAACTTGGAATTCCTGTAAATGTGAAAGAGTACCCAAAGCAAGGATTTGAACCTGAGGCATTGGTAAACTTTTTAGCCTTTTTGGGATGGAGCACAGGTGACGATAGGGAAATACTTTCAATGGATGATTTATGCAATGAGTTCTCATTGGAAAAAGTGAGTAAATCCGGAGCCATTTTTAATTTCGATAAATTAATATGGTACAATGAACAGTATTTTAGAGCTCAATCTGCCGATAATTTATTAGATGAATTCAAAAGTAATCTGCCTGATGAAGTAACCTCAAAATTTTCTGACGACTTTTTAAAAGTTGTCATCGAACTTTTTAAGGAGCGGTCTTCCCGAGTTGTAGACATTGCAACCCAAAGTACGTTTTTGTTTACTCTGCCTGAAACCTACGATGAAAAATCAGTAAACAAAGCCTGGAAAGAAGAAACTCCCGATTTACTTAAAATGTATGTTTCCCGTATTGGGACACTGAGTGATAGCGATTTTAAAGCCGCTGTTTTGAAAGAAAAACTTTCGGAATGTGTGGAAGAGGCAGGTGTTGGTTTTGGAAAGCTAATGCTACCACTTCGGATTTCTATCACCGGATTGGGACAAGGACCGGATTTATTTCAGATGATGGAGTTATTGGGCAAGTCAGAATGCATTTTAAGAATTGAATCGGCTTTAACTCGTTTGGCTTGATTAATGCCGGATGTTCCTGTTCATATAACCCGCAGGCGTGGCCAAAAAAATATTCGGATTCGGGTGAAGAATGGGAATGTGCTCGTATCGGCACCTTATTTTTGCAGATCAAGTGAAATTGAAAAGTTTGTGAACAGCCAGAATACGTGGATTAACAAACAGATTTCTAAGCATAGAGCATTGCAGGAACATGCCGATAAGGCGCTAAACGAGGGTAAGTGGTTGATTGATGGCAAATGGATTCTCTATCAGATAGTTCAGTCCCGTCTTGAAACCGTCAGGTATGATGGAAGTGACCTCTTGTTTTTGGTGAAAAACCCACATTCCGTTGATAAAACGCAAGTCCTTTCGATTTTTCAAAATTGGGCAAAAATTATTTTGAAAGAGCGCTTTTGGGAAACAGCCCGACAAATTGGATTGATGCCGGTTAAGGTAAGTATTCGCTCTCAACAGTCGAAGTGGGGAAGTTGCTCAGCACGAAAAACGATAAGCCTCAATTGGAGACTCGTAAAATGCCCGCCGGAAATTCAGCGGTATATTTTCATTCATGAACTCTGCCATCTTGAGCAAATGAATCACAGCCCGGCTTTTTGGCAGTTGGTAGACCATCACTACCCAAATAGAAAAGCAGCAGAAAAGTGGCTACGGGATAACAGCAGGGCAATGTTTTTGGATTGATGATATAGAGGGATTGAAAAGAGCTTATTTGATTTACCACCTGTTCAAAACCACAACGGTTACATTGGAGTCGTTATTCACAGCAGTGATCGTTGTGGTCTGTGTGTTGAATTAACGTACTTTCGATTATTGAGTGACGTTTTCCTGTTTTCGGAAAATGCGGCTTATACTGGACACAATATTCATCAAATCTACCACATCGTCATTCCGGAAGAATCTTGTTGAAGCGATTTGTTGTATTAAAACCTTATATCGAATAAATTCTTGGTGCAAAGATATAATTGGCAGTATCTGCTTGTTTTTTAACGATTCATCTCCAATTATTCGGTGCACACTGAAAGACAATATTTTGGGTAGTTTTTTGGATTATGATAATTCACGCTTGAGTTTCTTCAAATAGCTATGAAAATGGACTTCAACCAAATGGCGCTTTCTCTTTA
Source organism: Balneolia bacterium (assembly GCA_003566635.1). Taxonomy (GTDB): domain Bacteria; phylum Bacteroidota; class Rhodothermia; order Balneolales; family Cyclonatronaceae; genus PXCK01. The sequence goes on from PXCK01000185.1 coordinate 18,131, forward strand.
AAAATTGCTTAGCAATATCATCAGCTTCCTGCTCAGCTAATTCTTTTACGTTTTCGGGTAGTTCCCAACTCCCTTTAATATAGTGTGATGCCAACCAAGCTTGATGATCACTTAACGGCCAAATAGCTCCTTGAGGTTGAACTAAACCGATAAATATGAGGGATGGGTATTCCGGATGAAACATCCTGAGATAGAGCGGAATCCTGTCCGCATCTTCAAAATTGATGAACTCTTTTGAGAAAAAAGGAAATGCAATCTTATATCCTGTAGCTGCAATAATGGTATCGTATCTTTCTTTGGTACCATCACTAAAAGTTACTTCGGACTCTTCAATTTTAATGATTGCCGGTCGCGGATGCACATTGCCATGACGAATTTTGTAGAGTAGCTCAGAATTTACGGTTGGGTGTGCCTTAGTAACCGGAAAGTCGGGTTCGGGCAAGTCGTAATTGCTATAGGAACCCACTTGAATTTTCAAGGAAGCTTTTTGAAGTACATTCAAAATAGGTGATGGAAGCCATTGCATATTCCCATTGAAGGTATCAACCGGTTTCCCCAGGAAAAACTTTGGGACTATGTATTGAGGGGTTCTAAGGCTTATAGCAGTAAAATCTGCTACCCTACTACACTCCACAGCGCAATCACAGCCGGAGTTACCCGCACCTATCACCAATACACGTTTCCCTTCAAAGGGTTTGTTCGTTTTAAAATCGTGGGAATGTAGATATTCCCCTGTAAACGCACCCGGTAATTCAGGGTGCATGGGTACGGAATGATGACCGTTACAAACCAACACAAAATCGAATAGTTCTTTAAACCCATTAACTGTAACTTGCCACGAATCTTGATTTACTTGCTCTATTTGCTCAACTTTGCTGTCAAACTTTATGTAAGGATAAACATTAAAATAATCGGCATAAGATTTAAAATAAGCCAGCACTTGTTTGTGTGATGGGTAATCGGGATAGTCATCAGGCATCGGAAAATCTCTGTATTCCGACATTTTTTTGGAACTAATAATATGCGTCGTTTCCGCTACACTTGAATGAGATTTTTTGGGCGAATAAAGCCAATTCCCACCTATTTCGCTGTTCTGTTCAAAGCATACAACATTGGTAAGTCCGGCCTCAACAAGGTTTTTTATGGTTGTAATTCCGGAACATCCGGCTCCAATTACAGCAATTTTGGGTTGTTCTGACATTAGTCGCTTGATTTCAATTATTACAGTCGATTTTCAAATAAAAATAACAAATAATGTACAACCCGGTGCATGCATTTTCATTCGCAAAACCTTTTGACGAAAATATGCGTTATCTTAGGCATCAATTATAAATTATGGCATCAAAAACATCATTTCAATTAGCTTCTCCTTTTTCTCCGGCAGGTGATCAGCCCAAAGCAATTGCTGAACTTACCGAGGGTTTGAAACGAGGCGATAAATTCCAGACGCTTCTCGGAATTACCGGTTCAGGAAAAACCCGTACTATTGCATCGGTTATTGAAAATGTTGGTAAGCCCACCTTGGTAATGAGCCATAATAAAACGTTGGCAGCTCAGCTTTATCGGGAGTTCAGTGACTTTTTTCCTGAAAACTGCGTGGAATTTTTCATTAGTTATTACGACTATTATCAACCCGAAGCGTACATCGTCTCTCAGGACAAATACATCGAGAAAGATTTATCTATCAATGATGAAATACAACGTCTGCGATTAAGGGCAACAAGTTCGTTACTTTCCGGGCGCAGGGATGTAATTATCGTGGCATCCGTAAGCTGTATATATGGTATTGGGTCGCCCTCGGAATATGCTAAACTTATCGTACAACTTAAAACCGGCATGGTTATTTCCCGCAGTAAACTTTTGTATGATTTTGTTGATTTACATTATTCCCGTAACGATCACGATTTTAAGCGTTCAACATTCAGAGTGCGGGGTGATACGGTAGACATCATTCCTGCTTATTCGGAACATGCTCTTCGCATTGAATTTTGGGCCGATGAAATCGAGAAGCTCACCATTTTCAACCCTGATACCGGAGAGCTTCTGGAAGATGTTGATGAATTTACTATTTATCCCGCCTCTCACTACGTAACGAGTAAAAGTCGTCAGGAAGAAACCATACGAGCCATACAGGAGGAATTGAGCTGGCGACTGGATGTTTTACGGGATGAAGAAAAATTTATTGAAGCCCAACGACTTGAACAGCGCACGAATTTCGACATCGAAATGATGAAAGAGATTGGGTACTGCCCCGGAGTTGAAAACTATTCTCGCTATTTAGCAGGTAGAAAACCGGGTGAGCGTCCGTTTTGCCTCATGGATTATTTCCCGGAAGATTATCTGGTTGTTATGGATGAAAGCCACCAGTCTGTGCCACAAATTGAAGCCATGTACGGGGGCGACCGGTCCAGAAAAATGAATTTGGTTGAGCACGGCTTTCGCTTACCTTCTGCTTTAGATAACCGTCCGCTTACATTTGCTGAGTGGGAAAGTATTCTAAATCAGTGCATTTTTGTAAGTGCAACCCCGGCAGATTATGAGCTTGAGAAATCGGAAGGCGTATTCGTAGAACAAATTATTCGACCAACCGGATTAATGGAGCCCCAAGTTGAAATTCGCCCGATAAAAAATCAGATTGATGATTTAATCGATGAGATTCAGAAAGTAATCGTTAAAGGTGAACGCGTATTGGTGCTAACCCTCACTAAACGCATGAGTGAGGAGCTAAGCGAATACCTTAAAAATTTGGGTATCAAAGCTGCTTACATGCACAGTGAACTGGATGCACTCCAACGAATAGAGGTTCTTTATCGATATCGCCGCGGAGATTTTTCGGTTTTGGTTGGGATTAATTTGTTGAGGGAAGGTATCGATATTCCGGAGCTTAGTTTGGTTGCCATTTTAGATGCCGATAAAGAAGGATTCCTTCGATCGGAAACATCTCTGTTCCAGATAGCCGGTAGGGCAGCACGAAACGCCGAAGGTCGCGTTATTATGTATGCCGATAAAATGACTCGAAGTATTACAGCCGTAATGACCGAAATGGAAAGAAGGCGTAAACTTCAGGATGAGTACAACAAAGAGCACGGGATTACACCCATGACCATTACCAAAGAACTTAAACCACTTGTTGATCCAAACCTGATTTCTGCCCAACCGATTGATTTGGAGCGTGATTTATACGAAGAAGAACCTGTAGAAATTATTACAGCTGCAGAAGACGGCATCCACTACAAACCAAATCCGGCCATGAAAGAAGTTGTATTTGAGGATAAAGAAAAATTCCTCGAGTATTTAACCGAAAGCATGAAAACGGCGGCCAGAAATCTTGAATTTGAAGAAGCTGCACGTATTCGTGACCAAATTGAACAAATCAAAAAAGAAGATATTTAACCAATTTCATGAGTACTATTAGATACCTGAAAAACCTGATTAAAGACAGAAATGTCGCATCTATAACGCCAAGCTCATCATTTACAGTTAAAAAAGCTACGCGCCCCATCAACTTTGATAATGACAATATAATTGTAGAGTTTGGCCCGGGTACAGGAGTTTTCTCGGAGTATTTGCTCAAAAAACTATCCCCAAACTCCAGGTTAATTATGATTGAGTTGAATGCTGATTTCGCCAAATTGCTATCTCAAATACAAGATGAACGAGTATCTGTGTATGAAGAAAGCGCACTGGCAATTGATGAAATTTTAGAAAATGAAGGTGTAGATCAGGCAGATTATATCCTTTCAGGAATCCCGTTTAGCTTTTTAAATAATGACATTAAGCATCAAATATTAAACAAATCTGCCGATTATTTAAAAAATGACGGAAAGTTTTTAGCCTATCAAACATCAAGTCATTTAAAAAAATCACTTGAAAAATATTTTTCATCGGTTAGTATATCATACGAGTGGCGTAATTTGCCGCCCATGTGTATTTATGAGGCTAATAAGTAAAAAGAATACCTATTTCAAGCTTAAAGCAGTATTCCTTATCTTTATTCCAATATTAGATTTTTAATTTAGCTAAGTATTTACAGATTATTTGAAAGGTATTATACATGATAAAGTTTTTAAGTTTTTTGATCGTTTTAATTGGTTTATCAGGCATAACTATTGCGCAGACTCAAGAGCCATTAGCCGACAATCTTACCGATAAGCTTAAATCCGACTACTTTAATTTTAGCTTACTCTTGCAATCGGAAGGTGTTTTTTCGTTTGAAGACAATGATTTTATGGGTGGGCGTCAGTTCGATATGGGGGCTACAAGAATCGATATAAGGGGCGATGTAGATGGTGGATTTACTTATCGTTTTCAGGGTGATTTTCGTCGTCAAGTAACCGTTTTAGATGCGCAAGTTGGTTATCGTTTCAATCCCAATCACCGGATTGTAGCCGGTGCGTTCAAACCTTTTTTAAGTATTGAATTAGATCCGAATCCGGGCAATACCCTATTTATGAACAGAGCACGACAGGTTGGCGCCATGATGAATTCGCGAGAAATCGGCGTTACACTTTTAGGACAGGAAAGTGGATTTAATTACAGAATTGGTGTTTATAATGGTACCGGATTAGACCGCACCAACGACAATAACTTTATGTTCACAGCTCGTTTGGGTTATGATTTTGATTTGGGTAATAATTCAACCTTAGGGCTTGGAATCAATTCAATGCTAAATCAAACCGAAAACCACAGAGTTGGAAATACCGGACAACGTTCCGAAGGAGATCGTTTGTTGTACGGTGGTTTTTTGAAGTATGACAGTCCGGGCCTGTTCGGCGAGTTTGAGTTGTTAGTAACAACATTCGACAGCACTATATTTGATGGAAATGAGGAAACAGTTCTTGGTTTCGTAGGCACGCTTGGTTACAACCTGAATGAAAAAAATCAATTGTTGGCAAGATGGGATCACCTCGAAACAGATTTAATGAACGAATCCAGTGAGTTGTTCATCTTGGGGTGGAATCATCAGGCAACCCGTTTGATAAGTTTCCAGGTTAACATAATGGCCCAAATTGAAGATGGAATGGATGATCAATTTGGTATTGCGGGAGTAATGCAGTTTCAATTCTAGACTCAACCTTTAGTTTTTTCTTGAGCTATAACCGTATTATTCACTTTTTTTGCTAAGCATAATCTTTGGGGCGCGAATACTTTTTAGTGTGAATAATTCGGTTAGAATTACCCCGTTTCGCACATAAAAAATCATGTACGAAAACCTTATCTTTGGAAAAATTATTAATTCCACTTAAAAACTTTTATTGTGATTCAAAGAATTCAAACCATTTGGTTAGTACTGGCTGTAATATGTAATGCGCTCGTTTTTTTTACTCCGCTGTATACCGAAGTAGCGTCTGACCCGGGTGACTGGCTGATGCCCCTTTTAGCAGCATCACTTGGTTTTTCTGCTCTTGGCTCCATCTACGCTATTTTCTTATACAAGAATCGCCCCTATCAAATCAAAATCGTTACCTATGCCATGATCTTTCAAGTTGTAGGATTAGGTGCTTCTATAGGTGTAGTTTTAAATGTAATAGATTTTAATAACCTCAACTTGATTCACTTTTACGGTCCCGGTGTTATCTTATTTGTTTGGATATTGCAATTTATGGCGGTTAAAGGTATCAAAAAGGACGAAAACTTAGTCCGCTCTATGGATCGAATACGCTAATTTTTGTTGTGGCAACGGGCGAACCAACGCGTTTAAGACTCATCATTTTATTAGGGTTTGGGCTGATGACTTTTGCATTAGCCCCCATACTTGTGCGTTTCGCAGGTGATGTACACCCGGTAACGCTGGCCGTAATACGAACGGTTTCGGCAGCTCTAATCCTTTTGCCATTTTGGCTAAAAGCTAAATCAGATAAAAAACTCCAGCCCTGGGGTACGCGGGAATCTGTGATGGCAGTATTGGCAGGAACCTTTTTAGGACTGCATTTTATATTTTGGATAGCCTCGTTAAGCTACACTTCTGTTGCATCGGCATCAGTTTTGGTTACTATTCATCCCGTGATTTTAATAGTGACGGAGTCTGCTTTGCGTATGAACCGATATGGTGCAGTTACATGGGGCGGCGTATTATTAGCATTTAGTGGATCAGCTTTATTGGGTGTTTTTGATACTGATCCTTCTGCAACCTACTCTAACCCTGTTTTGGGAAATGGCATGGCATTCCTGGCAGCGGTTTTGTTTGTAGGCTACATATTACTTAGCCGATCTTTGAGGTCTCACGCTGCTTGGCTGGATTTCGTTTTTCGTGTATATGCCGGAACAGCCATTACCTGTGTTATAATATTTTTTGTGATGGGATTATCATTTAAGGCAGCACCTATCGCAATTTTATGCGGACTATTGTTAGGTATAGGTCCTCAATTGATAGGTCACGGATCCATCAACTACAGCGTGAAGTATATCTCCCCAACTTTGCTATCCACACTAATTTTAACTGAACCGGTTTTCGCTATAATTTTAGCAGCCTTTTTATTTTCGGAAATCCCAACTATAGCAGAATCTTCCGCTATGTTGATTATAATAATCGGAGTTGGCATTTCCTGGATTGGGAGTATGAGGCGTAAAGATATTTCTTAATAATTGAATATTCAGATTTTTACATCTATCTCTTATCGCTTTTTAACCGTTTCTCTAAGTTATAATCCGGTGTATAATCACCACTCAATCTGCTACCATCTGTGCAAACCATTGTAATCTGTAGTGAGTTCTTTACCAAAGTACAAAAAATAAAAAGTGAGCAAACATAACTGTTTGAATCAATGCCTTCAAAACTGTACTCCCAAAAAGCCCAATAATTGAACCAAACCCTGCTTTAAAAGCCAACTTAAATGGTTTTCTAGCAAATAGAAGTTCTGCTAATACCGCACCAAAAAATGGACCTGCTATTATTCCTAAAAACGGCATTAAAAAAGGACCAACCAATAGACCTGCTACACTACCGTACATGGCATAATTACTGCCTCCGTAATATTTTACTGCTACCAGCCCGGCTACATAATCAGTTAAGAAAAGCGTACTAACAAATACAATTTGAATACCCCAAAACCAAAGACTTAGCGGTTCAAAACTTACCGTAAACCCATACAATATATAGGCACCGAATAAAGCAATAAAACCTGGGAATACCGGATATTTTAGCGCGAATATGGAAAAAATAAAAAGGGCTGTAATTGCAACCCAAAGTAAAATAGTAAGCAAGAAATTCTAGTTGGGTTTAGATCGGTAAATTCCGGAGCGATTAACATGCCCCACGTACTTACCCAAAATACGAACTTCCTCAAATATACCCGGCTCTATATAAATGTTTGCATATTCATTATTTGCAGGTTCCAAGCGTAGACCGTTTGGACCGTAATACACTCGCTTTAAACTGGTTTCTCCATTATACATCACTGCGCCAATATCACCATCTTTAATATCATCATCCATCAATAGAACAAAATCTCCGTCTAAAATACCTTCGTCTTTCATACTGTATCCGCTCACACGCAAGGCATACATTTTGTTCAAACCTGGGAAAAGATGCTTTAATGTTATGGAACCTAAGTTAGCTTCAACTGCCTCCTGTAAGTAGCCGGCAGCAATAATACCTCGAACCGGAATTCCTTCATCAGAGTCGTCTTCGTAACGATTTTCAAACTCCTCCATCAACAGATATTCATCTTCACTGGTTTTAATCAAATACCCTTTTTTCACCAGAGATTGGAGGTTCTGCGTAACGCTATTTGGAGATTTAAACCCAAAATAATCAGATATTTCACGATAGGTAGGCCAAATATCATGTTCATCTTTGAAATCACGAATGTACTCGTAGAATTCTTTTTGCTTGCGTGTTAGCTGCTTGTTATCCATATATTGTATATTTGTGTGATGTATGTGCAAATAATACGCAACCCCTTCATATTATCCAAATTAGATTTTCAAGACAACCTCTAAACCCACTTTTCACACCAAACTCTCAAGCTTAGAATCCGTATCTTCAATTCAAAAATAACTAAAGAAATTCCATGTTTGTAGTCGGCAATGTTTACTTATCAGATGATATAGCCACAGCACAATTTGCTTGTCATTTAACAGCTTGCAAAGGAGAATGCTGCGTACGCGGTGATGCCGGGGCTCCTATTCGAACAAGTGAAGT
>PXCK01000102.1 GCA_003566635.1 Balneolia bacterium
CTCCCAGTTCATCCAATAAATTGGTGATTAGGGCGTACGGGTGGAGTTGCCAAACTTGTTCCTAGTCTGGTTTAAATTACAAATATAGAACCTTTTGATAATTTATAGTAAGATATGAGGGCTGGGGTGAGGGTGTAAAACAGCTTAAGCAATTCTAATTCTTTTTTATTGCAACGAACTCTAGAAGGCAATTCAAACATGTATGGTTATCTCTAAACACTATCTATACTTTGAAAACCCGGTTAATATCCGAAATCAATAAAAGCAAAGTATTTCTGCCAGCACCTCAAAATAAAAACCTGCTCTAAAAGGTTAATTCAAAGAACTAATGCTACTCATTCTCTAATATTTCTCTTAAATTTTTCAACCCAAATTCAAAATCTTCACCTAACGCCTCTTCAATATCCATAAAAACAAGAAACAAGTTCATAGGGTAAGGCAAGGATCCGATCATATCCCAGCGAACCTTAGTTGTTGAGTCGGTAAGGGCAGTTGTATAAAGTGTAGAATAGCTGACAGATTCAATAGGTTCTTCAAAGCGTAGCTCCGTTCTGATGAATTCATTCTCGGATATTTCTATTATCTCCTGTTCACCTATGCCCACATCTTCATTTCCTTCCCAGCGGGATATAAAACCAACGGTACCGTCAATACCTTGGTAGGTATTTATTGCGTCAGGATCCATTTCTTGCCATTTGCTGTATAACTCTTGATTTCGCAATAGTTTAATGAAATCAAAAACCTCCCCAACCGGTCTTTCAATTTCCACTGAGCGTTCAACACCAAAATCTCGTGGTACAAATAACGCCACTACCAGTGGAATTGCAACAATTACCATAATGGCTATAATGATTGCTTTAACAAGTTTCATGACTCTCTTTTAATTATTCTGCTATTGTAACTAAATCAATGGGAACAGATCAATCTGATTTTAGGTTAACTTCGTATATAATATACGTGGTAAGTAAATATCAATTAAAAATTTAATGTAATTATGAAAGAAGATAGTATTGAACAATCTCTTAACTCAAAAATAGACAGAAAGCAATTTCTCAGAACAGCAGGCTCGACGGCACTTTTTGCTTTTTTGGGCATTAGTTTAGTGGGCTGCGACGTGACAAGCGCAAATGGTGATACCGAGCCTGATGATGATAATGGAGATGATGGCGAAATTACACCTATAGTTATTGATGGGAATACTGTAACCTTAAATTTAGAAGCTGAATCTTTGGCTTCTTTACGTACTGAGGGTGGATGGATGGTACTAAGCCAGGCCTCTGTTATTGTAGTAAATATAGATGGCAATCTTATACGTGCATTTACCGATGTTTGCCCGCACGCAAGCTGTAGAGATAATTGGCAGTATAACAATAACCGTTTTGTTTGTACATGCCATAATTCTATTTTTGAAAACAATGGAAATTTTGTGTCAGGTCCGGCAGGCAGAGATCTACCTGAGTTTTCAGTAAGCAGGAATGGAAATATTGTAACAATCACAAAATAATGCGGTTTCTTCTTTCGGTTTTTATACTTTCTATAGCATTATTATTTGGGATTACTAATTCCAAAGCACAAACCTTTTTAAATACGGAAGGGTATGTCGAATTTATTTCTACGGCCCCTTTGCTTGAGTTCAAAGGTATTTCGAATGATTTATCAGGGTTGATTAACATTGAGACTGGAGAGGTAGATTTTTTTGTTGATCTGGCTACTCTCGATTCAGGTAACCGAAGACGTGACCGGGATATGCGGCAGGTTTATCTTGAAATCGATAAATATCCCTTTGCTGAATTTTCCGGCTTGCTCGATTCCAGCGTTGACCTAAACATGCCTGGCGAACAAAACGTAACCGTAACCGGTGAGTTCACTATGCGAAGTATTTCAAGAGAAATGACCGTAACAGGTACGATTCAAGTAATTGATGACGCCATAAGGGTACAAGCTAATTGGCAAATTCTTCTCGAAGATTTTAATATCGACCGGCCAAGAGTGGTATTTTATGAACTGAGCGATGTCCAGACCATTAATATTGATATAACTTTACTACCACATGAAGAAGATTAGCGTTTTTTATTGACCACCTTTCTATTATTTATTTCCATTGAGGATGGCATGGCACAACTTCAACGGGAAAGGGTGGTAGAAAATCGCCCGGTTGAACTAATATTCCCTACTCCTAAACATATTAACCTGAACACAACCGAACCACTTGCAGCCGGAGAACTATATTATAGTATTATGCATGCATTTGGGACCGTAGAAAATGGGATAACGGATTTTTGGGGATTGGATTCGGGTGCTAATATCAGGTTTAGCCTTGAGTATGGAATTACGGATCGATTTTCGGTTTTTGCAGGTCGCTCAAGTATGGATAAAGTATACGATATAGGTTTCAGATATCTCTACCTGCAACAAATGACTGGAAGCGGATCACCGGTTTCTGCAAGTATCGTTCTAACGGGAGGGTTGATGACTGATGATTATTCTTTTTTGAATCAATCCTACTCATTTTCAGAGCGAAATCAACTTAGCGTAGCTCTACCATTTTCCCGAAAAATGAATGATCGTTTTAGTTTGCTTGCTGTACCTATGGTTGCTGCATTCAGTAGAACAAATCCTTTTCTCAGAATTAAAGATCCTCTTGATACAGAGGAGGTATTTGCAGGTTTAGGATTAGGCTCTCGTTATAAATTAAATAATCGCACTTCAATTACAATTCAGTATGTACCATCATACCGTTTCGAAACCGAAAAAACGAATCAAAATATAGCCATAGGCATGGATTTTGAAACAGGTGGTCATGTGTTTCAAATATTCTTCACTACTTCAAGAGCATTGAATGATGCTTATTTATTGGCCGGTGCAAACGGGCGAATTGATGACTATGCCTTCAGATTTGGTTTTAACATCAACCGCTCATTCGTTGTGAGGGAATAATACTAAACTGTAATCAGCCTCAAAGCTTTCTTTATTCTTCGAATCACGATAGATATGAAAATCAGTGTCAAGGGTTAGAATGGCAGCTTTTACTTGTTGCTCATACAAATATACTAGACTTAAATCAGCAAGAGAGCCGGGTAGGTCGGAGTATTTGAGCACACTATCGATTACCGGGTGAACTTAAAGCTGGTTCTACTAAAATGATGCCCTCATTTATCATGGAATTCAATGCACGAACCACAGCCGGGTTATTTTTTTACCAGGAATAAGGTTTTCGATAAAATAGCTTCACAAGTAATAAGAGGTGGTTGAATTTCCGGAATGGTATTTTTTGCCCAATTATGCCATTTATCGCCACTATTAAAAAAAGCGATCAGAGAGCCGGTGTCAACCAAGACTACTTCGGCCATAGTCTTCTAAATGTGATTTATCGGTTGAAAGGGTAGGTTCTCCATCAATAATACCGGCAAATTGCAGCATTCTGGATTTTTTACCAACCGTGGAATAAGTTGAAATATCTGCAACCCGATCTTCTACCAAATTCATCACAGCTTCTTTTTGTGATATGTTGTAATGTTCGGCAAGCTTTTTGATTTTCTCCTTTTCATCGGGAGTTACCTTCATGCCAAACCACAAAATCTCTTTATCGTTGCGTGCCATTATATTTTGGGTTAATTATTAGGTTGCAAACATTTTCAAATGCTTTCGCCAATTACAAAGAATTCTTTAAGCAGAAACCTGATCCGGATCATCAACATCATCTACTAAAAAGGTTAGACCCGCAGCAAGTATCCAGGTTGCCCCGCCTAATACCAGAGCGTAAATGGCTTGACCATCAAAAATAGACCCAACTATAAATCCAAGAATAGATGCAGCCAAAATTTGAGGCAATACAATAAAGAAATTAAAAATGCCCATGTAAATTCCCATTTTTTCGGCAGGAAGAGACCCCGCTAAAATGGCATAAGGCATAGACAAAATACTGGCCCAAGCTAAGCCGACGCCAACCATTGCCACTAAAATCATCATTGGATCTGAAATGAAATAAATTGATATAAGTCCGGCGGCTCCGGCAACTAACGAAATTGCATGAGTTGTCTTTCGATTGGTGTAGCCGGCAATTACAGGAAGTAGAAATGCAACGAGAGCAGCGAAACCGTTATAAATACCAAACGAAACGCCCACCCAATCAGCGCCTTCGTTATACTCTCTTTCTATTCGTTGAAGTGTAGTTCTCGTGCCGTCGCTTAGCTCAACTCTCCCTTCTTCAAGGAAAAAGTTAACAACCCGCATGCTTGCTACAACTTGACTCTGGCCCGCTGCAATTTGGTCTCTGTAGGATGTTAAATCTTCGTTTATTCGCGGTAAACGCCCGAACCAGTCTGCTTCAGTTTGTGTTTCTAACACACCAATTGAACCGGAAAGTTCTTCAATCTCGGTAGTACCCAGTTTCATGTCATAAATATGGCTGGTAACCGCCGAAGTAGTATAAATCCACATGGCAAAAAGTGCAAACCAAGAGAAGAATTGGACAACAGCCAACTGTTTCATAGTTTTAGGCATGAGGTAGAGATCATCAAAAATAACAACCATTCCACCCTTATTGCCTTTTCGCTGTAAAAGACCCGAAATAACGAGAATTAAACCAATTAGAGCAATCCCAAATGTTAGAATGTATAACTCTTGTTCCCAACTTTGAAGGTATACCGCTGCTGACATTAATAGCCCTGCAATTATAAGGAAGGGACCATGCTTTAACTTTGGTTTAGCCATTTCTTCCGGAGAAACATCCGGACGTTCAATTTTTTGATCAATACCGTGTTTTTGCTTTTCGTATTCTTCAAACGCTTTAAGTTCTTCGGGGCTGTACTCTTTCGTTTTGTAGATTGTCCACATTACGGCAGCAAAAAATATGGCACCCCCAAAATAGAAGGAGAATTTTACAGAGTCGGGAATCATCCCTTCCGGCGCAACATTAGAAATTCCAAACCAATTGGTCATCATCCAGGGTAGGAAGGACCCTACAAATGCAGCTATACCTATAAAGAAAGACTGCATGGCAAAGCCTTTTGTTCGTTGTTCAGAAGGCAACATATCACCTACGAATGCACGAAAAGGCTCCATTGTAATATTTATGGAGGCATCCAAAATCCAAAGCATACCGGCAGCAATCCATAAGTGGGGCGAATTTGGCATATAGATTAGCGCGAGAGAAGCTAAGATGGCTCCAATCAAGAAAAAGGGTCTTCTGCGACCAAGCCAATTCCAGGTGTTATCACTTAAATAACCAACAATTGGTTGAACGATTAGTCCGGTTACTGGGGCAGCAATCCATAAAATGGGTATTTGAGATACATCAGCACCGAGGGTTTCGAATATACGGCTGACGTTGGCATTTTGAAGAGCGAAGCCAAATTGGATACCCAAAAAGCCGAAGCTCATGTTCCAGATTTGCCAGAATCCCAGTCTTGGTTTTGGTTGCATAAAGTCGAAAGAATTAAATGAATGTAAACGCTTACAATTCGCAAAATAGCAAAATTAGCCATTTAAAACATGATTATTAAATCGACTAAAAAACAAAAGCTGTGATGCATTCAACATCACAGCTTTTATCACTTAAGTGGGACAAATCACTCGTTCTATAATGAACGAGCATTTAATAAAAATGTTCCGAATCAAATCGGTAAAGTTTCATTTAAATCAATTGTATCTTTTCCGTCACCATCCATATGAACGGGTATACGATAACGTACGGATTCGCTGGTTGGGGAATCCTTTCCTGGAGCAAGAAATTTATAGGAATAATCTACGGTCAAAGCTACCCATTGGCTGTTACCCCTAACAGGAATTCCAAGTGGAAATGATGGATTGTCGCGCACAATCATATTTTGTCCATCGGGACCATCTTCCGGACCACTGAAGGAAACTGATAATTTATTGACGTGGGGCTCTTCGACTAATTTATAACCTTCAGGTAGTTGAAGATTTATATTGAGAGTATACTCAGTCGTTGAAAGATGTTGTGTTTCAAGATCAATGACTTTTTCTTCTGTAGTGTTCATAATCATTCAGTTTGTTAGTAATTTAAATATCTGTTATATACAATGATATATTGGAGCATAAAGTTCCTATGTTTAATAATTAAAATAACTTACAGCCCATGAGTGAAGAACAATTAAGCAAGTTAGAGCAATTTAGAAAACGAAGACAAGAGCAAAACGAGAAAGTATTAAAACTTGACCATCTTGGTGTTAAGCGGTTTTTTAACCTTGATTCCAACACCTATAGAGAGGGTGCCTTACCCACAAAAACCAAAGAGTTGCTCGGGTTGGTTGCATCTGCTGTGCTACGCTGTAATGATTGTATTGATTATCATCTGGAACAGTGCGCAAAATCAGGATTTACCAAAAACGAAATTGTTGATGCAATGAATGTGGCTTTGGTTGTTGGTGGTAGTATTGTTATTCCACACTTTCGCCATGCAGTTCAAACGTTAGAAACATTGGAAAGCGAAGGAGTCCTCAAATCTTAGTTTTAAGATTCATACTTGTTGTATTAGCACTCTTTTTCTTTTGGGTTAAAGAAGGGGCGGGCCAGCATGAAATTCGTCACGGTGTATTACCTGCATTAGGGTATACATCAGACACAAGTCTTATTGCCGGTGGTTCCTGGCAAGTTGTTCAATATACCGGTGATGAGCGACCATATAGTTTTTTAAACCGGCTACAGGCCGAAATTGCCATTACAGGAAAGTTTGCTTTAAAAAATACGAACGAAAACTGGCTTCAAAGTGGAAACAGGCTTTGGAATGAGTTCTTGGTAATGAATAACCCGGCTTCTTTTTACTTTGAACCCGGTAATGATTCAAGTTTTGATATTGATTTATGGGATGATGGTTATTATGAATACGGGCGGTTGTATTTTTCTAACCATTTGATTTATGGAATAGAGCTAGCAACTCAGGTAGACAATAGAATGGAATGGATTTTTGGCGTGAGCACGATTTATCAAAGTTCCAGAATTCCTGA
>PXCK01000214.1 GCA_003566635.1 Balneolia bacterium
GCACCAACTGCAAAACCAATGGTAATCCACCACCATGTAGTTGCCTGGTCTCCGCTTTGGGTAAGTGCAACTATTGCAAAAAGCACAATAATTACAATAGCTACATAAGAAATAGTTTTATACTGACGGTTCATAAATGCAGATGCACCCTGACGAACAGCATCAGAAATTTCGATCATTCGATCAGAACCACGGCTTGCGCTTAAAACAGTTCTGGCAATTACATAAGCAATTACCAAAGCAAAAATAGCAGCCAATGGTGTTAAAAATAGAAATGTTTCCACTTGATTACTCCGTTATCTTAATTACAATAACTTTACTATTAAATAGCTTCAAAATACTTTCTGAAGCCTTTTTTTGAAAAATTTACAAGACGGGAATGTTACGGCACTTATTGAACTTTTGCAAGTATGGTATTCAACGTGTTAGACAGGATTGATTTTGGGGGTAATTTTAAATTTTCTTCCAATTTCTACCTCATTCATTAAAAAGTATACTAACTCATCCTTAGAAATTTCAGAGTATTTATAACTCTGTGGTTTAACAACCTCTCTTAAAGAAATACAAACAATCATGGCATTTCCTCAAGCAACTCAAAATAAAAATCTCCCACCACTCAATAGTAAATTGCAGGTTTTTATTTCGAGGTGCTTGAATGTTAATTTACCTTTATTACTTGATGACATATAATAGGTTCTTTATTGAGCTTTTAAAACTTTTTCAGCTGCTCCGCAGTAAGGCTTTAGATATTAGCAAATTGTTTAGTGTTACTTTTTCTGGATAAAAAGTAACCAAAAATCACGGCTGTATTTAAATAGAGGGAAAGCTGTTGTGCCACAGCGGAAATAATCAAAGTTCCATATCCCATGAAGCTAATTCATGAGCAGTACACGGAGTGATTATTTCTGATCGCTGTGTCACCCGAGCTTTCTGTTTCCTCTATTTAAATAAGGCCGATTTTTCTCTCCCTCAACATTCTCACAGCTCTATTTAAAGCTTTTCCCTTTACTAATAAATCATGGTCTGTATACCGTGATTTTTTCTCGTAGGCTTTGAAATTAATCATACCGGTACTATCAATTACTACTTATGTCAGATGATGATACTAACTCACAGAAGGTTTTTGTCAATCAAATCAATTTTCTGCCGGTACCTCAAATTGAAAACTTCCACTTATAATCAATTTAATTATTGAGATAATCAACTGATTTGCTTATTTTATAAGACTTTGCAATTTACTATCTCAAAAGCAATTACTGTATTTTATGTTTGATGATCTTTCGTCTAAACTCCAATCAACTTTTAAATCGTTAAGCGGTCAATCCAAGATTACCGAACTTAACATTGCAGAAGCTGTGCGCGAAATTCGCCGTGCTCTTCTTGATGCCGACGTTAACTACGAAGTTGCCAAAGAGTTTACACGAAAAGTTAAAGATCAAGCTTTAGAATCAAAAGTACTTACGAGTGTATCCCCCGGTCAGCAGTTCACAAAAATTGTTTTTGATGAGCTTACCTATATTCTTGGTGAAAAAAGTGAGGAAATCCGTTTCGCTGCCGTACCTCCTACTGTAATATTAATTGCAGGTCTTCAAGGTTCGGGTAAAACAACCTTCGCCGGTAAATTAGCAAAACTGCTCAAGAGCAAAGGAAGAAACCCTGTTCTTGCAGCTGCCGATGTGTACAGGCCTGCCGCTATTGAGCAGCTTAAAACACTTGCCGGTCAAATAAATGTTCCGGTTTACTCCATTGAAGAGCAAAATGCACTTCGTACAGCAAAAGAAGCATTGCAATTTGCCCGCAAAAATGCTCACGATGTCCTTATAGTTGATACCGCCGGTCGCCTTCATGTAGATGAACACATGATGAAAGAGGTAAGCGAAATTAAAAAAGCAATCAGCCCAAATGAAATTCTATTTGTAGTTGATTCTATGACCGGACAGGATGCCGTTAATACCGCTCGTGAATTTGATAAAACCATCGATTTTGATGGTGTTGTACTTACCAAGTTAGACGGTGATACCCGGGGGGGTGCTGCTCTTTCCATCCGTAATGTGGTTGAAAAACCCATTAAGTTTATGAGTACGGGTGAAAAGCTCGATGCAATTTCAGCTTTCCATCCTGACAGAATGGCTCAGCGAATTCTTGGTATGGGTGATGTCGTATCCCTCGTTGAAAAGGCTCAACAAGAATATGACGAAGACCAGGCAAAGAAATTAGAAAAGAAAATTAAATCTGACAGCTTTGATTTGGATGATTTCTACACCCAAATCCAGCAAATCAAAAAAATGGGCTCACTTACTGAATTAGCCGGTATGATACCCGGAGTGAGTCAAAAGCTGAAAGATGTTGAAATTAGTGATGATGCCCTCAAACCAATT
Source organism: Balneolia bacterium (assembly GCA_003566635.1). GTDB lineage: Bacteria > Bacteroidota > Rhodothermia > Balneolales > Cyclonatronaceae > PXCK01. The sequence continues at coordinate 2,379 of PXCK01000214.1, forward strand.
GAAGCAATGATATCTTCAATGACACTTGAGGAAAGGCAAAATCCAAACATAATTAACGCAGGCAGAAAACGCCGAATTTCCCGTGGCTCAGGAACATCAGTACGGGAAGTTAATGATCTGCTGAAACAGTTTCAGCAGATGAAAAAGATGATGAAAACCATGACGAAAATGAGCCGCATGGGAAGGGCTGCAGAAGGTCTTAAAAGCCTTTATCAACCCGGAAGAAAATAAATCATCCATAACAATAAATAGCAACTCGTAACCAGGAGAAAACATAGTGGTTAAAATTAGACTACAACGCCATGGTCGCAAAAAGGCTCCTTACTACCACGTAGTGGTGGCAGATAGCCGTAAAAAGCGCGATGGTCGTATTGTTGAAGACCTCGGACGTTACAATCCTCACCTCGATCCGGCTATGCTCAAAATCAACGCTGATAGAGCAATGTACTGGATTAAGACCGGGGCGCAGACTTCCGAAACCGTTGAACGCTTATTACGCCGTGAAGGCATTTATTACCGTCTCCATTTGGAGCGTTGGAATAAAACTCCCGAAGAAATTGAAGAAACCATTGCAAAATGGAAAGCTGACAGGGATGCACGTTCCGATTATAAAACCTCTACTACCGCGCAGAAAAAAGCTGCATTAAAAGCCGAAGAAGAAGCCGTAAAAGCGGCTGAGCAAAAAAGAGCTGAAGAAGCTGCTAAGAAAGCAGAAGAAGAGCGCATTGCAAAAGAAAAGGCTGAAAAAGAAGCAGCAGCGGCGGCTAAAGCAGCAGAAGCGGAAGCTAATGAAAAAGCTGAGGCAAAAGAATCTGAAGCTGCTGAAGAAGAAAATGCAGATGCAAAAGCAGAAACTACTGAAGAAGTTGTAGAAGCCGATGCAAAAGAAGAAGCTACTGATGAAGCTGTAGAAGCTAAAGAAGAAGCTGCCGAAAAAGAGAAAAAAAAGTAATTATTTAACTCATCTGTGGGCTATGTATGAAAAAGCCGTTATTACAAGGCCACATGGAATCCACGGAGAGGTAATTGTAAAGACTTCCGATAATCAGCCACTTGACGTTAATCAAGTCTATTATCAGAAAAATCAGCGGGGTGATTTCACCCCAATTCGAGTCGAAAGACAAATAATTTCCCAAAAGGGAGATGAACTTTTGTTCTTTGTTTTATTTACGGGTATAACCAATCGCCAACTTGCCGAAAACCTTAAAGGTGAGACCATTTTTACTCCGGTTGAACCGGATATAAATACCATTGAAGAGGATCAAGATCCGATTTATGACACCATAGGATTCAAAGTTGTTGATTCCGAAGGAATCTTTTGGGGAACAGTAGATGATGTTACAGAAACAGCAGCTCATACCATATTAGTTATCACAAAAAATGATAGTGAATACATGTTGCCTGCGGTTGAAGAACACATCATTGAAATAAATTTCGAAACTGAAGAAATAGTGGCAGTAAATCCACAAGAATTTGCAAGCCTATGATTCGTTTTGACTTAATATCTGCCGTTCCTGAGCTTTTACACAGCCCAATAAATCATAGTATTGTTAAAATTGCGCGTGAAAAAAATCTCGCAGAAGTTGAATGCCATGATTTACGAACATTTTCGGAAGATAAACATCGCAAAGTTGACGACTACCCCTATGGTGGTGGTGCAGGCATGGTGCTTACAGCACAACCGATCTTTAGCTGCATCGATTTTTTGAAGCAGCAAAGATTGTATGATGAAGTCATTTTTATGACCCCCGATGCCCCCACCTTTACCCAGCAAGATGCCAATGAATTGTCTTTAAAGGAAAATATCATTATCCTTTGCGGGCACTACAAAGGTGTTGACCAACGAGTGCGCGATCAACTTGTAACTAAAGAATTTAGTTTAGGTGATTTTGTTCTTTCAGGTGGTGAACTTCCTGCTCTTGCTGTTTTGGATGCAACTGTCAGACTCATTCCCGGAGTTTTAGGTGATGCTGAAAGTGCATTATCCGACTCCTTTATGGATGATCTGTTAGATGCACCCGTTTATACCCGACCAGCTGATTTTAAAGGTTTTAAGGTTCCCGACGTTTTGACATCGGGTAATCATAAAAAGGTTGATGAATGGCGGTTACAACAAAGTGAAGACAAAACAAGCCGACTACGACCGGATCTTTACAAAAAGTATTTGAATAAACATTAAATTTGATATAAATCAAACATTATCATGGAAAAGCTCAAACTTATTGAACAAACCCAGGTGCGCGAAGTGCCGGAATTCATCGCCGGTGATACGGTAAACGTTCACTATCGCGTAAGAGAAGGTGATAAAGAGCGTATTCAGCAGTATGAAGGCGTGGTAATTAACATGCGTGGTTCTGGTGCAAACAAAACCTTTACAGTACGTAAAATTTCCAGCAACGTAGGTGTAGAACGTATTTTTCCGCTCTACAGTCCTTCTATTGCTAAAATTGAAATCAAAAAGCGTGGTAAGGTAAGACGCGCTAAACTGTTTTACTTGCGTGAGCTACGCGGTAAAGCAGCAAGAATTAAAGAAAAATCTCGTAACTGATTCTTTACCTGTACAGTTTACGTTTGATTTCTTAGAGGCTGTAACCTTCGGGTTACGGCCTTTTTTATTTTTCAAATTGGGTAAGCAAACGTGAACCACGACGGAGATTACTAAACTTCTTTAGACTCCAGATTAAAATACTTGCACCAAGCCAAAACCAAAGAAATGATAGCGCAAGTGAAAACCAGTTAAACTCTTGAAGAAAACCAAAAAGTGAGAAAACTGAATTAAGCAGAAAAATGATTGTAACGATTAACGCACCTGTAAATACAAGCCAGCTTTTGCGCTTCAGCTTTTGAGCTACAATATCAAATTTATTTCTGCTTACCAGTATTGCATCATTAGAAGAGAAAAATGGACTCCCCTTTTTCAACTCCAGCAACAATAGATCTCTTTTCTCACTTTTTTCCATAACTACTTTTCAGCCAGTTTTAAATTTGGGTATCTAATTGAATTTAATTTCAATCTTTTCAGTTGGAGCTTGTTGTGCATTTCGAATTGAAATTTGCTGAGCCACTTTTTTAGCAATTTCTGTAAATGCAACTCCGGCAACCCCTTGGCCATCAGTAGCTGTTACCGGCGTTCCTTCATCAGCGCCTTCTCTCACTGCTTGTTCTAGTGGAACTTCTCCTAAAAACGGCACATCCAAATGGGTTGCCAAGTTACGTGCACCATCTTTTCCAAAAATATGATATTTCTTTTCCGGCATATCAGGTGGGGTGAAATACGCCATGTTTTCAACCATGCCAAGAACCGGCACATTTACTTTTTTGAACATGGCTACGCCTTTGCGGGCATCATCTAAAGCAACATCCTGTGGCGTTGAAACTATTACAGCTCCTGTTAGTGGTACTGTTTGTACAATTGTAAGCTGTATATCACCTGTTCCGGGAGGTAAATCCATAATCAAATAGTCAAGCTCACCCCAATCGGCTTCATTCAAAAATTGTTTAACCGCACTCGATACCATTGGGCCTCTCCAAACTACTGCCTGATCCTGATCTACCAATAAACCCATAGAAAGTAACTTTACTCCATATTTTTCTAATGGTATAAGTTTTCTTCGGGTATTGATATCCGGACGTTTCCTAACATTAAACATCGTGGGAATACTCGGGCCGTAAATATCGGTATCTACAATTCCAACTTTGGCACCAGTTTTGGCCAATGCCACTGCCAGGTTTACAGAAACGGTAGATTTGCCGACCCCACCCTTACCGGATGCAACTGCAATAATATTTTTGACTCCTGCCAATGTATCGGTTGTATCCTGCTCCATTTTGGCACTCTGCTGAACTTTAGAGCTCATGGTAGCTTCCACCTCAGCTTCTTCATCAACAAGGTGCTTAACAGCATTTATACAAGCCCTGTGAATTTCTTCTTTCATGGGGCAAGCCGGGGTTGTTAGGTTTACAGTAAATGAAACTTTCTTGCCCTCAATTTCTAAATCTTCAACCATATTTAAAGAAACAATATCCTGGTTCAGATCCGGATCTATTACATTTGACAGGGCGTCTAATACTTGCTCTTGCGTAATTGACATAATAATTATTTTATGATATTCTAATGATTATTCTTACTGGGAAAGATAGCCTTTCCATGGCTTATTCTCTACTTTAACATTTATATAGTAAACCCCGTTTTTATGATAATCAATCCGTCAGTCAAGAGTGTTTCCGTATTAGGTTGTGGGTGGTTTGGATTGCCACTAGCTAGAAGATTGGTTCAGGCAGGTTTTATCGTATCGGGTTCTACCACAACTCATGAAAAGATTAATGATTTACAAGATGCCGGAATTGATCCTTATTTACTAGATTTCAAACCAGGGATTTCAGCCAACAAAAAACCTGACCTTTTTTTTGATACGGATGTACTTGTCATTACTATCCCTCCTTCTATCAGATCCGGACAAGGAAGCTCAAGATATCGTTTAATGATTGATAATCTTATGCCACATATTGCATCTTCGGGTTGTCGTCATGTAATTTTTATAAGTAGTACATCCGTTTATGCAGATTTGAACAGGGTAGTTAAGGAAGAGGACGCCGGAAAAGGCGACCTGACAGAAGCCGGTAATGTTTTGTTCGATATTGAAAACACCTTTCTCGACAAAGATGAGTTTGATACTACTGTTTTGCGATTTGGCGGGTTATATGGCCCGGGGCGACATCCGGCTAATTACCTTTCCGGCAAACAAAATCTTGCAAATCCGGAAGGTCCTGTTAATCTGGTTCAACTGGAGGATTGCATAAGAGTTACAGAAAGAATCATACGGCTTGGCAAAGGAAATCAAATTTTTAGCGTTGTGAGTGATAAGCACCCGTCACGAAAAGAATACTATACAAAGGTTTGCGAGTTATTAGGTTTACCCCTACCCTCGTTTAGAGAGCAAAGCGACGAGGACAATTGGAAACAAGTTACAAATCGAAAACTCCGAAGTACCCTCAATTATCAGTTCAAATATGCTTCACCCTTTGAAGGGATAAGCAGGTAGCAAGTAATAAAAAAAGCGTTTCGGACTTTCAAATCCAAAACGCTTATTTATCAATCAACCAAAAAATGAAAAACTAATTTTCTAAATGTCTAATTGCTTGCTACGCTTTTTTGTAAGCGCTTACATAAGATAGGAAAATTTAAATAAAAATCAAATATGGATTTAACAATTACTATTAGAGATGTGATTCTTGCAGTGCTTTTCTGGGGAATTTTAATTTTGAGGTACTGTAATGTTATTCTCTGTGTAAAAAAATTTCTCACTTGATTAATCAGCACTCAATTATAGTTACTCCTTCACCTAAATGAACCTGCTTTAAATCCGATTAACTACACAAATTATACTTCATTTTTATCTATCTCATGCATACTGTTCTGATTAAGTTCATTTCACTTTGAGAAAATTAATCTGAGCCTGCCTCCCAACAGTGAGGTTAATCTGTGAGAATCTGCTTAATCCGCGGTTAATTCCAAAAAAGTTTTTTTTCTGCTAGCACCTCAAAATAAAAAACTCCCTAATTCTGCAATCGATTGCAAAGTACCTAAACAAAGAAATCCGAGCCAATACTTACCAAACCGTCATTGATAATTTTGGCTTTCCGGTGTTTGCATTTCAAAAGTGTAAATACATATCAAGACAACTTAGGGATATCTTCTTCAATCTGTTTATTGAAAATCTGCGCCAATCGCTTATAATCGGGCACTCTTTCTTCATCTACGGCTATGCCCAGACTTACCGAGTTATTGTAGCTGAATAAACTGATTCCCAACCCTAAATTGCCAGATTTGGGAACCCAAAACATTATCTTGGAAATCGCTGACCCTGCAAAATACAACTGCTTCCTTGGTCCGGGAACATTGGTAAGCACACCCGTACATTTACTGCTCAAAAAATCTACCACAAAGTTTTCGAATCCTGTGGTTGTCCTCCCCAAGACATTTAACACCCCAAAGGCTACAATTGCTTCCCGGGATTTCTTAATTGAATCCATTTCATCCCTAATCAATCGCAAGCGTTCAATCGGATCTTTCTCTCCTATCGGTAAACGGATAAAAACCAACCCAAAACGATTTCCCATTTTATCTGATTCCGACCCGGTTCTTAAATTCACAGGCATTGTAATGCGAATATTATCGTCGGGGCTTAATTGCTGAATGTCAAAAAAGTAAGCGCGAAGTGCGTTACAGGTTACCCATAATAGTAAATCATTAATGGTTACATTGTGTTTTTTCGCGGTCGATTTTACCCGATCAAGGGTGATTAAATCAGACCAAACTGCCCTTTTTCTCTCCTGAAGTTTACCTTTCACCGGGTTGTTCGTGTCTTTTGGCATGGTAACAAACTTCCAAAGAGAAGAAACAACTTTGCCTGTTTCAATCAAAGCATTGGTAATTCCGCTCGACCAACGTAATTGAGATTTTGCCAGTTTATTTTTTGAAGGGTATGCTTTTTCAGGATCAAAAAACTCTCCATCGGGTTTAGTCTTCGCCAAAGAAAGCAGTACCCTTATAAGTGCAATTCCATCGGCAATACTGTGGTGAAGTTTAACCACGAGCGTACATGCATCTTCAGTTTCGCTTTTAACAAGATAGATCATCCAAAGTGGGTTACTTTCATCAAAAGGCGAACTCATAACATCACTTACAAAATCCTCCAGAGATTCAAATCCCAAATCCGATAAACTGACCTCTTTCACATGGTTATGTATATCGAATTTGGTGTCATCCTGCCAAAAAGCTACATCATTCGTGAAGGAAACTCGTTGGGTAAAACGATCGTAAATCAACAACCTTTCGGTTAGCAGATTCATGATTTTCTGAGGCTCAGGACAAGGTCGTAGTTCGAGTAAGCCTGTAATCGACATTTGATTATAAGGCTTGTTCATTCTGTACCAGGCGGTATCGGCACCTGACATTAATATTTGACTCATGATCCTGATTATTTACGATTTTTCCTTCATCATCGAATATACTTGGAATTATAAATCATCGAAAAAAATTGTTTCTATAAATAGAGTTCAATAAGTTGTTGTATCATATTTTATCGAATAAATCGGTTATTACCATTAAGACATAACAGAACAAACGTATTTTCATCTTTATGAATCAGGATTTTTTATCAGAGCAAGTTAATGCACATGGTTTATCTATCGAAGAAGTAAACAGGCAATTAGCCTTGTTTAAAAGTGGGACTCCTTTTGTTAAACTTCAAAAAGCAGCAACTGTTGGCGATGGTATCATTCAATTAAATGAACAAGAGCAGTCTCATTTTGTACATCTTTTCGATGAAAAAAGTAATGAATTAACTCTTTTGAAATTCGTTCCGGCATCGGGAGCAGCATCCAGAATGTTTCGTGATTTAGAAACATTAATCGGTAATAACGAACAGATAGATGAAGAAGCCCTCTCTCAGAATACCAAAGATGCTGAAGCAGGCAAGCGGTTCATCGAAAATATCCATTCCTTTGCTTTTTTTGATAGTTTAAAAAACGCTTTATCCAAAAAGGGCTTTGATATTGATGAGTTACTCAAAAGTAAGAAATACACTGATATTTTTACGACCCTACTGTTTCAGCATGGTTTAAACTATTCAGCTTTTCCAAAAGCTTTAATAGAGTTTCATAGGTATGAAAACGAAGTTCGAACCGCTTTGGAAGAGCATTTTATTGAGGGATTAAATTACGGTAGAAGTGGCAATACGGTAAGACTACACTTTACAATTCCACCTGAATTCAAAAATGAAATAACCGATATTACTGACAAGTTAGTGTCAAAATATGAAACCGATTCGATTCAAATTGAAGTGACTTTTTCCTTTCAGGAACCATCAACCGATACTATAGCCGTTGATGAAAACAACGAGCCATTCATTAAGGATGACGGTACTATTCTGTTTCGTCCGGGAGGTCACGGAGCATTACTTCAAAACCTGAATCAATGCGATGCAGACCTGGTTTTTATAAAAAATATTGATAATGTAGTACCCGATCGTTTAAAGTCAACTACTTCTCTTTGGAAAAAAGTAATTGCAGGTAAATTGGTGGAAGTCAGATCCAAGATTTTTGAGTATCTCAATCAAATTGACAAAGGTATGATTGATGGAGCGGAAATAAAGGATTTCATCAAAAATGACCTGTGTTTAGATCCTGTTGCTTTAGGTTTAGATGTAAATAACACAAAGGATTTAAAAAGTGTACTTAATAGACCAATAAGAGTCTGTGGAATGGTTGAGAACAAAGGGGAACCGGGCGGAGGCCCCTACTTTGTTGTGAGAAAAGATGCAATCAACAAACTCCAGATTGTAGAATCTTCCCAAATGGATTTAGAAAATGAAGAACAAGCAAATATTGTTCAGGCAGCGACTCATTTTAACCCTGTTGATATTGTTTGTATGTTACGAGATTACAAGGGAAAGCAATTTGATCTGAATAAATTCACAAATCCTGAAACGGCTTTCATAGCGAATAAATCTTTTGAAGGCAGACCTTTAAAAGCTCTTGAACACCCCGGTTTATGGAACGGCGCCATGGCAGATTGGATAACAATATTTATTGAAGTGCCAATTTCTACGTTTAATCCTGTCAAAACCGTTTTTGATCTGTTGAGGGAGAGTCATCAATAGTATATGCGTTTACAAAACTAATGAATGATTTTTTCACAGATTGGACACATTTCTTTAAAGAACTACCACATCTTTTTCACTGTGGATGCAATCTGCACCCTTTACGCAAACCTGAGTAATCTGTGGTTATTTTCTGAAAGGCCGATTAGTATCTCTTTAATCTACCACAAAATAAAAACCTCTCAACCCACCTTTATCCAACACAATTTTTGCTTCTAAATTTCAATTAAAAACCTTATTTTATGAATCTTTTATAAAATCAGTCCGAAGAACTTTTAATTTAAGCATTTAGAAAGCAGAACAATGAAACGTACGTTCCAACCAAGTAGACGCAAACGTGCCAACAAACATGGATTTCGTTCCCGTATGGCTACCGCCAATGGTCGTAAAGTATTAAAGCGTCGTCGTGCAAAAGGCCGTCATCGTCTCACCGTAAGCGATGAGCGTCCATCCAAGTAATAAAGAGCGCCTGAAATTACCAAAATCCATCATCCTGAGGGGTATAGGTGTTTTTGGAAATATTTTTAAAAACGGTTTTTATACAAACGGGAATCAAGTAGATGCCCGTTTTTTGATAAAAGACACCTTGCCTAACGGGCTTTATGTTGGTTTTGTAGCATCAAAAAGAAATGGAAATGCTACTGTTAGAAATCATCAAAAAAGATTACTGAGAGAAACTTTTAGGTTAAACAGGCGCACGTTACATGATTTAGCAATCGATAAAAACAAAAGAATTGAGCTATTGTTGATCGCAAAAAAGGAATTATCAAGTTTTGAACCTGCCCAAACAGATGTTTGCAGGCATTTAACTTATGTAGCTCAAAAATTATAACCGTATATGCAGCATCAAGAGCATGAAATACATTCTCATAGCTTTGATAAAGTTTTACCGGGTAGGAATCTCACCTTATTTCCCACCCAGCTGCAGATATACACCCACTTGTAGCCAATATGCAATTACCGCCATCGAGAAATATGGAGCTATTAAAGGCAGTTGGCTTGCAATTAAACGAATTGGCAGTTGCCATCCATGGAGTAAGGGCGGGTACGACCCAGTACCCGGAACTGATGAAAACCATAACCACAAAGAGTAAGAATTTTGGATCGTAATCAAATAATTGGAATCGTGTTAATCACGATTGTCATGCTAGCATGGATGGCCTATATGGCTCCAAGTCAGGAAGAAATTGAGCGAATGCAGCGTGAGCGGGCTATTGAAGATAGCCTACGTGCAATCGGCCAAACGGAGCAAGCCACCCCAACTCCAACCCCTGATTCACCGGAATTCCAACCTACTGAGCGCGAAGTTTTAGAAAGAGGTATCTTCGGTAATATTGCAGAAGTCGATACTCTGCTCAAAACAGTAGAAACTCCTCTTTTTCGAATTACTTTTACGAATATCGGTGGTGGCCCATCTCAATTTGAACTAATTCAACATCGAAAGTGGGATGGAAATAATGTAACACTAATCAACGATACTACCCGATCTGCATACAATATTGGTTTTCTGTCTACGGACAATTACAATATTGATACCAACGAACTCATTTTCACACCACGCAACCGTGCTTTATCATCAACTGTTGCCCCGGGTGAAACTCTATCGGTAATCTACGATTTAATTATTGATGAAGAACGTGTATTAAGTGTTGAGTATGTAATAAATGGTGATACATACGAAATTCAAAAAAATATTGACTTTAGCTCTGTTCGCGATTTAATTGGTGGTTCTTATTTTGAACTTGGCTGGGTTCCGAAATTAAATATTACAGAGTTAGACAGAGCGCAGGAAACTGCTTATTCCGGTGCTTATGCTTATTCCAGGGGAGCGACAGAGAATATTCAACTCACCAGCCAGGGTAGGGAGTCCGAATCTTTTACAGGTAACTTTGAATGGGTAGCAACAAAATCAAAGTTTTTCTCCCAAATCATCCTTCCTTTTGATGAAACTGATGGAGCTATATTAACCGGTGAATACACCGGTAGCAATGACAATTTGCGTATTCATTACACAAGTGCCATTCGTTCTATTATTACAGATTCGGGAATAAATTCATTTAACTTGTATGTAGGACCACTCGATTTTTATACCGTCCGTGATTTCCACCCAAGTGCTTACGACATGGTGGATACAGGCTTCAGGTTTTTGCGTTGGTTTAGTGATCCTTTAGTCAAATGGGTTGTTGTTCCTTTCTTTAGTTTTTTTGGTGGACTATTACCAAACATGGGTTGGGTAATTATTCTTTTTGCTTTTGTTATTAAGCTTGTTCTTTACCCACTTACGAAGAAAAGTTTTGAAAGTATGGCGGCCATGCGTGAGCTTCAGCCCGAAATGAAAGCCATACAAGAAAAATATAAAGATAACCCACAGGCACAGCAGCAAGCTACAATGAAGCTGTTCAAAAAGGCCAAGGTAAACCCACTTGGCGGTTGTTTACCTAACCTGCTGCAGGCTCCTGTTCTTATTACATTGTGGAGATATTTCCAGAATGCTATTGAACTGAGACAGGAAAGTTTTCTATGGGCATCTGACCTTTCAGCTCCTGACCCAATTATCAATCTACCATTTTCGATTCCTGTAGTGGGCGATTATATCGGTGGTTTTGTGCTATTGATGTCTTTGAGTATGGTCATTCAAATGAAGGTAAGTGGGCAGGGCTCAGCGGGTAACCCTCAATTCAAATTCTTGCAGTACATACTACCAATCGTATTATTTGTATTCTTCAACCAGTTTGCATCGGGCTTGAGTTTGTACTACCTCGTTTACAACGCATTGTCAATTGGTCAGCAAATGCTTATCAACAAACAAATCGATCATGTTAAAATGATGGAAACCGTTGATAAGAAAAAAGCTCGCCAAATGGCTAAAGAGCAAAAAGAAGCTGAAAAGAAGAAGCTTAAAGAAAGCAAAAAGAAATAACTTTCATTCTTTTTCCCAAAAAGGCGATGGCTAAGCTGTCGCCTTTTTTTGTTTAACTCGAATTATTCACGTAAGTATGAACTTTAAATCTTATACTTATTAATAATAATGTATATAGAAAAATACCACACTCCCTCAAATCTGGGTGTGGTTAAAATGCTGCACTCCGAGCGAAGCGATTCTCGCGAAGCGCAATTCCATGCTAGCTGCGTTGAAGTTGAAAAAGTCATGCTCAGGGTACTCAGGTACCCTTCCGCTGATTTTCCACCTTCGCCTTGCTACCAAGAAAATTTTTGGTGAATAATCCGGGTTAGGCCTATTTATAATAGCCTTTATACCATGAACTTATTATTAATACAATAAACTAGACCAACTAATACCTCAACACATTTACATAAAAATATAGGTCTTACATACAATAAATGCCTGTTCATACGTTTTTAAGATATAGCCAAAAAATAGATATATAATACCCCTCATTATTATCCAGGGAAGTTCTTTTGAAAAGGAGCTTCCCTATTTTTATTTAGGATAGCTTCGTTTTAAAAATATTGGATTCGTATATTAACGCCAAAATTATTAACTATAAAACACCTACTTAGATACACAAGCCAATAATGAAGGATTCTGAAAATCAATCTTTTCCAAGTGTATCTGTAGCTATTCCTACCCTAAACGAAGAGAAATACATACAAACTGTTTTGTCTGTATTTTCTGAATCTCAATACCCCAATATTGTTGAAATCCTGGTTGCTGATGGCGGCAGTACCGATGCCACCCGGGAGATAGTAAAGGATTTTGCAATCAAAGACCCACGAGTAAAGCTAATTGATAATTCCGATAAAATTCAGGCTGCCGGACTCAATAAACTTATCAGTTTAGCAAAGGGGGATTTATTTCTTAGAGCCGATGCTCATTGTACCTATGCATCTAATTATGTAGAAGAATCTGTAAGGGCATATTTAAAATCCGGTGCATTAAATGTTGGCGGAGCTCAGCGTTTTGCCGCCGAAAACAAAACTCAAGCATACATAGCATTTGCAGTTGACAGCTTTTTGGGAAGTGGTGGTGCCAGTTACCGAAATATTGATTTTGAAGGCTATGCCGAAACTGTTTTCCTGGGCTGTTATAATACCGATGTACTCAAAAAACTGGGTGGCTTTTTACCCGGAAATGTAACAAATGAAGATGCCGAGCTGAATATCAGGCTTGAAAAAGAAAAAAAAGGTGCAATTTATATCAGTCCTGATATAAAAGTTTGGTACTACCCAAGGCGAACATTCAAAGACTTATTTATACAATACTACAAGTATGGTATAGGACGCTGTAATACATTTTTCGTGCATTCGGTGTCCCCTTCTATTCGAGGTTCAATTCCATTCGTTTTTATTTCACTATTTTTAATCGTTGCACTTTTACTTAGTGTAATTGGAAACTTTCAATTATTGTTTAGCATCACAGCAGGGCTGTTGATTTTTGTTATGCTAAACGTTGCTTTCACCGTAATTAGACGAAAAAAATATTTCGATTCGAATATCTGGCAAGGAAAAAACAGTGATAGGCCCGGCTTATCTAAATCTTTTATCGGGTGTTTAATTGCCATCTTTATTATGAATATTGCGCACTTTGCCGGTTTCGGAACCCAACTTTTTAAACGTCTTTTCAATAAGAGGTAATAAATAAGGATGAGTATTATCCGGGGTATCATACCACGATTTAGATATGCGGGTACCAAAAGAAAATTATGGAATCCTGTCTCTAAAAAAGCTGTCGAGATTTTACCGGAAGAGCGAATCCGTTTACAGTGTGTCGGCTTTTTGAATGAAACCGCTGGTATATCATTCAGTAAAATGAAAACAGAACTACCTGTTTATTTTGAAAGGAATAATTCACCACTACGAGCGGATATATTAACCTACGATGCTAATTTCAACCCTTTTCTGCTCGTTGAATGTAAAGCCCCACATATTCGACTTAACGAGAAAGCAGCTATACAAACTGCACGTTATAACCACAAAGTATCAGCACAATATATTTGGATAACAAACGGAATCACTGATTTTTTTTATGATGTAAGCAGAGAAAAGTTTTGTTCAGATAGTGATATCTTTGATTATCAGCCTAAACCTTTTTCGAAAGAAACCCTTTCCGAATCTGGCTTTTGTATTCGTGATACAGACCCGCATTTACGTAATTTACTCCAAGATTTCGTACAACTAAACACACTTATCTACATCAATATAAAATCTCCCAACCCTGTACTTGAAGATTTACGCCACTATTATAATCTATCAGAAACGAATAATGGTAAACTGGCTTATACATTCATTGCAGGTCCCGATGGTCAAAATTATCTTGTAGGAATGTGGTCGACCCCAGAGTCTGGTGACTCTCTGTTAATAATTAAATTATATAAAACATTTGCACAAAAAGTATATATTTACACCCAAAGAAACGACTCAATCATTACCGATGCATCTCTCGAGATAGAAGATAATCAAGCTTTTTCGCTTAGTAAAAACGTAAATTGGCAGGAATATTTTGAGCGATTGTATCATTTATTTCAGTAAAAACTATGTTGGAAAAAGAAAATCAAGCTAAACTGTTATCGCTATTCTCTGAAGCACAAAATGCCATTATTTATTTAAAAGGAGGGTCGGTAATCCACAGGTATGATACGGACTTCGAATATCCATTTCGGCAGGAATCAAACTTTTGGTATTTGACCGGTATTACAGAACCTGATTTCCAACTAATATTGGATTTAGAGGATAAAACCTATCTGCTAGTCATTCCAAGGAGGTCGGCTTCTTATTCCGTTTGGATGGGCTATGTTCACTCAGAAAATTACTATTACGAAAATTTTGCTCCCGATAGAATCATTTATAATGACCAGGTTGAGAGCTATCTAAAAAGGCGAAAACCGGAACTGGTTTATTGCCTAAATCAAGGACAGGCAGAATCCATTAAAAGCCAAAATTTAGAAGTAAATACCGAAACACTTCCCGAAGCCTTGGGTTATTGCAGAAGCATCAAAACCGAAGCTGAGATTTCTAAACTTACTATGGCATCTAAAATTGCCAGCGAGGCTCATATTCTTTGCATGGAATCATTACAGCCGGGAATGTTCGAATACGAAATGAAAAGTATATATGATGCCTATAATACACAACACGGTTTAGTTCATCCTCCTTACAACGGAATTCACGCCGGAGGTGCCAATAGCGCAATTCTGCATTACGTTCTAAATTCATCAGTTATTAGAGATGGGGATATGTATTTAATTGATGCCGGTAGTGAATATGAGGGCTATGCGTCTGATATATCCAGAACCTACCCTGCTAATGGCAAATTTACTCCTGAACAAGCAGGTTTGTACGATATAGCTCTGCAAGCCTTAGATGAGTGTATTGCCGGAATTAGACCAGGCGTAAAAATGGAAGATCTTCATTTACATGCCTGCAAAGTTATTTTAGATGGTCTAAAAGATTTTGGGTTGTTAAAGGGAAACACTTCAGATTTACTTGAGAACAACATTTTTGCTCTTTTCTTTCCACATGGATTAGGACACTTTCTTGGTTTGGATACCCACGACGTGGGCGGATATTTAAAAGGCACATCAAAAATTGACCGACCCGGTCTGCGGTTTTTACGTGCAAGAAGAACGCTGGAAGAAGGTATGGTTCTTACAATTGAACCCGGCATCTATTTTATTCCATCACTCCTACAACCTGCTTTTGATGATAAAAACAAAAGTTCGTTTTTGTGCATCGACAAAATTAAACCCTTTATGAAATTTGGTGGGATACGTATTGAGGATAATATTTTAGTAACCGGAGACGGGCATATAAATCTAACGCATGTACCGAAAACACGTAAAGACATAGAAGAGGTTATGGCACGTTAAGTTGTACTAGCAGGTACAATAATAAAAATTATTTAGGGGGTTTTATAACTGCCAATTGAGTTTTTAATAAATCGATTTTTGTGATGGGTGTTGGATCGGTTTCATTAAGGATTGCTAAGTAATACGTGAGAAAATCACCGTAAATCATCAGATATAAAACCCGTTCGAGTAACGAATTTCCGGCACTTTGAACTTCCTTAAATATTACTGCATGGGGCTCAATAAGCTCTCTGGTTACTTCCATTCGCTGTTTTGTAGTATAATGATCAGATTCGTCCCGCAGTAAAATACATGAAACCTTACCCGTTAGATGAATGATTCTCTCCCACCCTACAATTTCGTTGTGGTTCATTTCAGGCAAAAAGTTTCCGTAAGCCAATATTTTTGCATTTTCATGAAATTGGTTTCTCAATCGGTTATTTACCGCCAATAATGTCGTACCGTTTGAATATATAATAGGTAGCGTGTCTTGAATATCTCCGGCCAATTCCAAGGCGTCATTTTCGGTAAGATTTGAAAAAAGGTTGATTTGTTCTTCAATAAATCCCGCCGCTTCCTTAACATTGCCAAAACCATTAGTACAAAGTTTAAGGATATCAAAAATTCGCCATAGTGATACAAATAGATGACCAAATGATGTTCTTGGTGTTGAATCCGGTGGTAGTAGAAGTAAATCTGATTTCGGTGGTGTTAATTTTGCAAGTTCGCCACCTGTAGTAATACTGATAATTTGAGCTTTTCTTTTTAGAGCTGTCTTAAAAGCTTCAAGTGTTTCTTCGGTATCACCTGAGTAGGAAATAGCAATGAATAGCGTTTGTTCATTTACATAAGCCGGTACAGAATACGACCGGTTGATTTCTATTGGTACCGGACAACAGCCTGCCACTAAACGGTGTAAAATATCACCACTCATGGCCGAGCCTCCCATGCCGGTAATTACTATATTTTTAATCGCATTCTTCTCGCACTTTAGTTTTAGCGACTCGGTTCTTCGTAAAGCAGCATCCCATTGTATGTGTAAAGAACAAAGTTTATCCCACATATTAAAAAGGTCAACTTGTCGAATCTTATGTTGTGTAAGCATAATTCCCCTAATTAATGGACTCCAAAATAATATTTATTTCCTTTTCTGATGTACACTTCAAAATCTCTTTAGCTATTTTCTCAGCATCTGCCTTAGTGTACCTTAATAGTAACGTTTTAACCTCCGGTATTGCAGCAGGCGACATACTTAATGATGAAATTCCCATTCCAACTAATATCAGAGCCGCTTTTGGGTTTGAAGCCAGTTCTCCACATAATGCTACAGGCTTATTTACCCTCTTTCCGGCTTCTATAGTTCGGTTTATCAAGTACCATACAGCCGGGTGTACTTGATTAAAATAATGCTGTACTAAACTGTTAGTTCGGTCAGCTGCTAACGTGTACTGCGTTAAATCATTTGTACCAATTGTTACAAATTCAACTTGCTCAAGATAGTAATCAGCCAAAATTGCTACTGCAGGAACTTCAACCATAATTCCAACTGATATCAAGTCTACAGCTTCGGGCTTTAAGGCTAATCGTTCATGAACTATTCCTTTGATCTCCGTTACATCATCTTTATTTGTAACCATTGGTATGATTAACTGTATCTTTTTCTGATGGTTTATAGCTGCATCAAATATTAAATCTAACTGACTAATGAGTAATGATTTCCTATCAAGTAGCAACCTAACTCCTCTCCATCCTAAAAACGGATTAGGTTCTGCTTTGGTAAATCCGGGTAGCTTATCTCCTCCTATATCATACAACCGAATATTCAATGGAGCATCATCAACCGATTTTATAGCTTTCTCATAAATCGTGTAATCATCATCTGAACTACCGTTATCGGTTTTATTCATAATGAACGACTCTGTACGTAAAAGACCTATTCCCTCGGTTAATTTGGAACCAAACATATCCAACTCTTCCACCAGCTCTATATTTGCCATAATTGGAATATGGTAACCACACGCCATTTTAGTAGGCCGGCTGATTCTATCGGGTAAGTCCGAAGCCGATTCATTCTTGCTTTTTTTATAGTCTTTTTCAGCAGAAAGATTTTTTTCTTCAGGATTTAAAATTACCTGAGAGTTATCACAGTCTATCAAAACTACATCCCGGCTTTGCACACTCTCGGTAATACCTTTAACCGACATCATTAAGGGAATACCTACCGATTTAGCAATAATAGCTGCATGGGAGGTAATTCCACCTTGCTCCGAAATTATTCCACCAACTTTTTTACGGGAAAATAGCAAGATATCCCCAGGAGTAACTTCTCGGCAAACTACAATATCTTTTTCCTGTACATCTTGAAGTAAATATTTTTGCTGAATAATTTGAATTAAACGATCTCTAATATCTCGTAAATCGACTATTCTATCTTTAAAATAATGACTTGGTGAGGATGCAAGCCGATCTATATACTTTCTAAAAGCGGAATGAACTGCTTTATCTGCTGTTTGATAATCTGATCTGACAAAACTATTCACCGAAGCAATTAAATCAGGATCTTTGAGAATATCACGTTGAAAGTTGATTATTTCGTTGGCTTCACTTTCTGTCTCATCATTGGTTAAATCAAGAAGCTTTCTAAGTTGAAGATCTAAAATTCTAAAAGCCGATTCTGCCTGTTTTTGTTGATCCCGAATCTGTGAGGGAGATATTTCTGTGTTATTTAGAATTAATTCATCGGTTACATAAATAAATGCAGGACCACTTACCAAACCATAACTAGCCGGAGTTCCGGTAAAATATTTTGGCACATATTTATGATCGTCAGTCATTTACTAATCTTCGCCATTTTTAAAATTATTCTCAAAAAGTTCTACTATGGCGTCCATAGCCTTCTTCTCGTCCGGCCCACTTGTTTCAAGCTCCAAGTTAGCCCCACATTCCGCAGCAAGTGTCAGCACACCCAAAATACTTTTCCCATTAATTTTATAACCATGTGTGTGGATAAAAAACTCCGATTCAAACTTACCGGCTAAACGTACCAAAGCTGAAGCAGGTCTTGCATGAATACCTTCCGGATTTGTGACCACTATATTTTTTTTAAGCATGAATCCTTTAATTGATAACAGATGAACACGCAAAGTTATAATAACTGAATATAACTACAGGCTAAAATGGAATATAAGATTGTACTAGAACTTTTTTTACCTCTTTTTGAGAATATTATGAACGATTGGCTTTACATGGTAAGAGTTAGGTATTTTTTATTTTGAGGTAGACTAAATCTTTGAATTTTTGTCTACAGCCAATGATGTTTAATTCAAATACAAAACCAACCAAACGTCAATTTGATAAAATAATAAGCCTAGCAAACAATTAATCCGGGAAGAAGGGGGATAGTTCGTCATAAAATCAACTTTCAAAAAGTGTTAGATATTACAATGATATTTTTTTCAAAAGCTGATGAATATTGCTTATTTGAAGTGGGTCGCAACCTGTACCCATTTCAATTGACCCGGCATCTTAACCCGGATAATTCACCAAAAAATTTTCTTGGTAGCAAGGCGAAGGTGGAAAATCAGCGGAAGGGTACCTGAGTACCCTGAGCATGACTTTTTCATCTTCAACGCAGCTAGCATGGAAATTTTGCAGCATTTAAACCACACCCAAATTTGAGTGAGTGTGGTATTTTTCTAAATACAATATTTTTTATAGTATAAGATTTAGACTTCATCCTTTCGTGAATAATTCGGGTTAAAAATTAAAACTTCCCAAAATGATAACTCATTAAAAATTTATAGAACGTTTATAACCTCTTTTATGGTTATGTTGCACAATACATTATTAACGATTAAATGAATCTCATGTCCAAAAAAATTATTGTAATAGGAACCGGATTTGGCGGTTTAGGAGCAGCTGCACGACTTGCTGCAAAAGGGTATCAAGTAGAAATGTTCGAAAAAAGAGATAAGCCGGGTGGCAGAGCTTATGTTTATGAAAAGAATGGATTCAAATTCGATGGTGGCCCAACTGTAATAACAGCACCTTTTATGTTTGATGATATTTATGAGGCTGCCGGTAAAAAACGAGAAGACTACATAAAATTTGTTCCTTGCCAACCATTTTATCGCATCTTTAACAACGAAGGTAGATACTTCGATTATAATAGCGATCAGGAGTTTACACTCAGCCAGATTGAGCAATGGAATGAGAGCGATAAGCAAGGATATCTGGATTTCCTATCTACAACCAAGGCCATATTCCAAAAAGGTTTTGTGGAACTTGCCGATGCTCCTTTCCTAAAATTTACTGACATGTTGAAGGTTGCTCCCGACCTCATCAAGCTTCAATCATACAGAAGTGTATATAATTACGTTTCGAAATTCATTAAAGATGATTTCCTTAGAAGGTGCTTCTCCTTCCACCCTCTTCTGGTTGGTGGAAATCCTTTCGACACGACCTCAATCTATGCTATGATTCATTACCTTGAGCGTGAGTGGGGTGTACATTATGCTATGGGTGGAACCGGTGCAATCGTAAAAGGTTTGTGCGATCTAATCGAGGACTTAGGTGGTAAAATTCACCTTAATACAGAAGTTGATGAAATTTTAGTTGAAGGTAGAAAAGTTTCGGGTATTCGCTTAAAAGATGGAAGTATACATAAAGCAGATCACGTTATTTCGAATGCAGATGTTCCATTTACCTATCGTTATCTAATTAATGAGAAATATCGTAAGAAATATACTAATCGCATATTAGACCGGATGCACTATAGTATGTCGCTTTTTGTAATTTATTTTGGTACAAATCGCCGTTATACCGATTCAAATTTAAAGCATCACAATATTATTTTAGGTGAGAGGTACAAAGGTCTTCTCAAAGACATCTTCCACAATAAGAAGGTAGCTGATGATTTCTCTCTTTACCTGCATATGCCAACGATAACCGATCCAAGTATTGCCCCTGAAGGTTGTGAGTCGTTTTATGTGTTATCGCCCGTGCCGCATTTGGATTCAGGAACCGATTGGACAACAGCTGCAAAACCATACCGCGATTTAATTATGCAGTTTTTAGAGGATAACTATCTGCCGGATCTCCAAAAACATATTGTTGCTGAACATTATATAGATCCACTTCACTTCCGGGATGATTTAAACAGCTTTAAAGGATCAGCGTTCTCGGTTGAGCCGTTACTAACGCAGTCCGCCTGGTTTAGACCACATAACAGAAGCGAAGAATTCTCCAATCTGTACTTTGTTGGGGCGGGCACACATCCGGGAGCAGGTTTGCCGGGTGTACTATCATCATCTAAAATTGCAGAAGATTTAATTACAGGTAATCAAAAGAAAATAGCCTGAGAACATCCAATGCTGAAACTAAAAAGGCTTTCAGGTGTTAACTGAAAGCCTTTTTTCTTTACAAGAAAAATTTTACTTAAGCGACTTTTGAAGTTTATCCCAATCGGCTAAAAATTTTTCCAAACCAATATCGGTAAGAGGGTGCTTTAAAAGACTCTCCATTACTGAAAGTGGCATAGTTGCAACATCAGCACCGGCCAAAGCACAATCAACAACGTGCATAGGATGGCGAATACTGGCAGCCAATACTTCTGTTGTAAAGCCGTAGTTCGTATAAATTGTTACAATCTCTTCAATAAGGTTCATACCATCGGATGAAATATCATCCAATCTTCCTAAAAAGGGCGAAATGTAGGTAGCACCTGCTTTTGCCGCTATCAAGGCTTGAGTCGAAGAAAAACAGAGTGTACAATTGGTCCGAATACCTTCATCAGTAAACGTTTTAATAGCCTTTATGCCATCCTTTATTAATGGAACTTTTACAACAACATTATCTGCAATAGAAGCTAGTTTTCTACCTTCTTTAAGCATCTCATCATAGGTAGTTGATACTACCTCGGCAGAAACATCACCATCAACCATTTCACAAATTTTGGCTACATGACCTTCAAAATCCTTAACCCCAATCTTAGCACATAAGGATGGATTTGTAGTAACTCCATCTAACACCCCCATTGCTTCGGCTTCTTTAATTTCATTTAGATCGGCACTATCAACGAAAAACTTCATAATTGAACGATTTTTTAGTAATGATTATTAACAAATTGCGATGCAACGATTTATGTACTGTATTTGTTTTTGCATCATCAACCTTAAACTTAAACTTAAACAAATATACTGCTTTGTAAAATGATATAATTAGTCGATTTACAAAGAAACACATTGTTTAATTTTGCGTCAAACCCTACAAATTATTCACTTTTAGCAATCATTGATTTGAAAAACACAATTTTACTATTTGCTTTGGCTTTATTACTCGTATCCTGTTCCGGCAATTCTTCAGAACAAGGTGGACCTCCCGGTGGGTTTGGAGGTTTTGGTAATATGCAACAACGTACAACCAGTGTAGAAACTATGACTGTTGAGCGAGCTACTATAAATCGTACCGTTCGAACATTTGGGAATATTCGCGCCCAGGATGATGTAAGAATTACGCCGCAAATTTCCGAAAGAATTTCTAGCATCCATGTAGATTTAGGTGATACCGTTAGTCAGGGGCAGTTACTAGCTAATCTTCGTGATGTTAATTTTGTGGATCAGGTTCGCAGAGACGAAGCACAACTTGAGCAAGCCAGAATTGCCGCACAACGCGATAGTGTAGAGTTAAGTCGTGCAAGAACATTGTTTGAACGAGATTTAATAAGCAGTGCTGAAATGGATAATGCTCGTGTACAATACCAAAGTAGTCAATCTGCATTAAGATCTGCTCAAGCTGCCTTGACGCAGAGCAGAGAAAACCTGAATTTTACCGAAATCCGCTCTCCGGTACGTGGTGTTGTTACACGAAGAAATGTCAGCCCGGGAGATGTTGCAGGAAGCGGTACTGCAATGTTTGAAATTGCCAATCTTGTTGGGTATGAAATGAGAAGCTTCATCCCTCTGGCAGATAGAAGACTGGTGAGGCAAGGTCAAACTGTATCCATTCGTTTAACAGGAGAACGCGAAGAAACTGCAACAGGTGTTATCTCAAGAATCAGCCCCGAGTTAGATCCTGTTACGGGTCTTGCTGAAGTTGTAATAACACTTACAAATATTCGTCAACCAATCTTACCCGGTAGTCTTGGTGAAGCCAACATAACTGTTCTTTCAAGAGAAAACACTGTTGTTATCCCTCGATCATCTATGGTAGATAATGTTGAAACTATTCTCGACCCGGAAACTAACAGTATTCGTTTAGATCGTACGTTTTCTGCTTTCGTGGCCGTAGGTGATACAGTAGCACAAATGCGAGATCTCGAGTTAGGAATTGAACAGGGAGACCGTGTTGAGATCTTATCCGGTCTTAATGATGGCGAAAGATTAATTATTACCGGACAGTCGGGTTTAGAAGATGGTGGAAGAATTAGGGTTTCGAGTTTATCAAGAGATCAACAGAGACCTGCTAATCGTACTATCGAAACTGGTGCAAATTCTGAAAATACTCAGGGTGAAAGTCGTCCACAAACCGAAGAAAACAACGACTAATCCATGAAGCAGTTACCTAAAGCAGCCGTAGATCGCCCCATAACGTTTATTATGCTGGCCATTGTTGTGGTCGGTTTCGGACTTTTCGGTTTATCACGTCTTAGTCTCAATCTGTATCCGGATGTAGCATTTCCAACAATTACCGTTTACACAACCTATGATGGCGTAGCACCGGAAGACATTGAAACACTTATTACCCGGCCTATTGAAGAGCAGGTTGGTGGTGTTAGTGGTTTACGCAGAGTTCGTTCTTTATCGAGCCAGGGGTCATCTGTTGTAAAATTGTACTTTAATTGGGGTACCGATTTATTTAAAGCCCAAAACGACGTACGGAAACAATTAGATTTCGTAAGACGCGCAATTCCCGATGATGCCGATCAGCCAATTATTTTCGCTTACGATCCAAACCAAGAACCGCTTATGGTTCTAACCCTTCGATCTAATAGCCGGTCTCCCGTTGAGCTTCGAACATTTTCGAGTCAACAACTGGAACAACGGTTTGAACGAATATCGGGTATTGCATCTGCCGAAACTTCTGGTGGACTTGAACGGCAAATAAATATTGAAATGAAAAGCGACCAATTGGTTGCTTATGATATTGATTTGGGTA
>PXCK01000218.1 GCA_003566635.1 Balneolia bacterium
GTTACAAGATTGTCAATTTCGTGACTGAAATATATCAATTGTATATCTAAATCTTTTAAAATTGAAACAAGGGTATATAAATCTTTAAAATCCGTTTCGCTACCAAAACTTATATTGAGTTGTTTTGGAGGTGCTTCAGTTGATGGATAATAAATATCAAAAGGTACAGATGATTCTTTAAGAGTGGATGCAATATCATGGAAATTGGAGATTCTTTTATTTACTCTGACATTGATATTATCAGCTTGAAAATTATTAGATAAATTCATGAGTTTAATTTGTAAGTCTATATTATTAGATACTCTATAGTTCTAGTAAATCAGGATTGTTTAGTATTTACTAAACAAAGTGGTGTTTAATTAAATAAATCAAATATCAAAAGTACCTCAAACAGAGGTTTTTAAAGTTCGAGCAACTACATCTTAGAATTAAGAACTTAAACATATAACTACTTATTAAACCCAGCACATCTGTGCATAAGCTTTTATGAATATCCTGATTTTAGGCCGGGTTGACAAACGTTTTGCCTCTAATTACTTTAAAATGCCAAAATTAAGTTGATTTTTCTTTGATAGGATTTCTGTTGATAAGTACTTTATTGACAAGAAGTGTTAATAAGCAGTTATTTTACCCAAAAACAAAAAAGGCTCACTTCCTTTCGAAAGTGAGCCCGGCATTGAAGGATACAAAAATGGTTTAAAATGGTAAATCGTCATCCATACTGTTGAAATCATCACCAATTTCAATTGGTTTGTTAGAAGAGTTACCGGAGGGGGTTCCCGCACCCTGTCCGGAATCTCTTGAATCAAGCATTGTCATTTGCAATGCCTTAATTTCGGTTGTATATCTTTTTTGACCATCTTTGTCTTCCCACGAACGTGTTTGAATCGGACCTTCAATATAAACTTTAGAGCCTTTGCGAAGATACTTTTGGCATGTTTCCGCTAAACGTGACCATGCAACCACACGATGCCATTCGGTTCTTTCTTGCAATTCGCCATTAGAATCGCGGTACCTTTCGTTGGTTGCAATATTGAGCGTTGCTACGGCTGTGTTGTTGTTGGTGTATCTCATTTCAGGATCTGCGCCTAAATTTCCGATTATCATTGCTTTATTTAAACTTGACATAAATGCCTCCGTTACGTTTTGTTCTTGTTAATTTGCTTTCATAATCCAAAAGTACTTAAACCCTTACAATTTTTTTTAATTTTTTTTTCGTTCATCAAAATTTAGAAAGCTGGTATCGTCAGGTCAGGCCCATATCATGCCTGCTTTAAATCATCTTTTTTTTTAACATAGGGTTAGCTGCGAAGTTATAAAGTGCCCGCCAGACATATTCACATCTCTTAGGATTCATAAATAGAAGGCTTTATAGACTTAAATGATCCACCCTAAAAATAAAAATCCTCTCGTTATAGCAATTCTAAGCAAAAAACTATATATTTGTATAGTTATATAGTCAAAAAATTAGATATTATGGCAACTTTAAATGAAGATACATTAGAGCACGTGGCTTATCGTTTTAAGCTCCTGGGTGAGCCAATGCGCTTGCGTTTGCTTTCCTTATTAAAAGAAAAAGAACGCTGTGTTCAGGAATTGGTTGAACTATCAGGAGCAGGACAAGCCAATATTTCCAAGCATTTATCGCTATTAACAAGCAGTGGTGTGGTGAACAGACGTAAAGACGGGTTGCACGTTTTTTATTTTATAGCCGATGATTCGGTTTATGAGTTATGCGACCTTGTTTGCGCAAGTTTAGAGAATAACGCTAAAGGATTGCAGAAAGCTTTTTCATCATAATCAGGGAATGTTTTTATATTTGTTTGCCTTTTACATCCTTGAATAGCAAACAAATAACTCAAAGAAAAACTGATTATGATAACAAAAGGTCAATCAATAAATACCGACTTTACCCTATCTGTAGTTAAAGATGGGGAAGAACAAAATATATCATTTGCCGAACTGCTCAACAGACCCACCGTTGTATCGGTTTACATGAAAAACAACACAGGCAGCTGCGATAAACAAAATAAAAGCCTGGCAGAATACGCTTCAGAATTCGATAAAAGAGGCTATAACTTAGTGGCCATTAGTAAAGATTCATGCAATTCGCATAAAAAGTACGCAGATAAGTTAAACATCAATTATATTTTAGCCTCTGATCCTGAGTTGGCCTTTTCTAAAGCTGCAGACTCTATTGTAGAAAAGAAGATGTATGGAAAAACTTACGAAGGTCCTTCAAGGTCAGCATTTATATTCAGTACAGACGGTACTGTGCTTGAGGTGATTGAAAAGATTGACCCTAAAAATCACGGGCCGGAATTACTGGAAATTATTGACAATTTATAAAACCCAATGAGGGGTACTCTATTTATATATGAAATCATTAGTTATTGTTGAATCTCCCACAAAAGCAAAAACCATTAAAAAATATCTGCCTAAAGGGTATGTGGTAGATTCATCAAACGGACACATACGAGATTTGCCGGCATCCGCAAAAGAGATTCCCGCTAAGTATAAAAAGGAAAAGTGGGCAAACCTTGGTATAAATGTAGAAGATGAGTACGACCCTCTATATGTTGTTTCAACCCCAAAAAAGAAAGTTGTCAAAAAACTAAAGGATTTAGTTAAACAAGCTGATGAACTAATTCTTGCAACGGACGAAGACCGGGAAGGTGAAGGAATTTCGTGGCATTTAAAGGAAGTGCTTAAACCAAAAATTCCTGTTAAGCGTATGGTTTTCCATGAGATTACCAAAGAGGCTATTCTGGATTCTCTCAATAAATTTCGTGAAATCGACATGAATTTGGTGGATGCTCAGGAAACCCGCCGAATCATAGACCGACTAGCCGGTTACACTATTTCTCCTCTATTGTGGAAAAAAATCGCTCCGGGCTTATCTGCGGGTAGGGTTCAATCGGTAGCTGTAAAACTTTTGGTTGACAGAGAGCGCGAGCGTATGCGTTTTAAAAGCGGTACATATTGCGATTTAAAAGCAGTTCTTGCCGTTTCTAAAGGAAGTTCGTTCGATGCCCAAATGACCGAACTTAACGATAAAAGATTAGCTACCGGTAAAGATTTCAATGAAGAAACCGGAAAACTTAAAAAACCGGGTTCCGTTGTTTTACTGAACAAAGATGATGCCGAAGATATAAAGACAAAACTGGAAAAAGGAACGTGGTCGGTATTAAGCGTTGAAAAGAAAACGCAAAAAAGAAATCCCGGACCGCCTTTTACCACATCCACACTTCAGCAGGAAGCAAACAGAAAGTTTGGTATGTCGGCCAGCGATACCATGAGAACCGCTCAACGCTTGTACGAGGAAGGTTTCATTACCTACATGCGTACCGACTCCACCTATTTGTCGAATCAGGCAATTTCTGCGGCACGAAACGGTGTGGAATCATTATACGGAGCGAGTTACTTGAGCGAAAAAGAACGACGTTTTGCTACAAAATCTAAAGCGGCTCAGGAAGCCCACGAAGCTATTCGCCCCGCGGGTAACCAATTCCGTACCCCAAAAGATACCGGTCTTTCCGGCAGGGAACTTAAACTCTATGATTTAATTTGGAAGCGAACCGTTGCAACTCAAATGGCACCTGCCGAAATTGAGTTTACCAATGTATCCATTTCTGCTGAAGCCGATTCAGACACAAAGGCTCTTTTTAAAGCATCGGGCAAAGAGGTCAAATTTCCGGGTTATTTCAGAGCCTATGTTGAAGGAAGTGATGATCCCGAAGCTGAGCTGGAAGATAGAGATAAACTCTTGCCACCATTAAGTGAAAAAGATGCTCTCGATTGTAACTCAATTGACGTAGCCACACACGAAACCAAGCCCCCTGCTCGCTATACCGAAGCTACTCTTATTAAGTATCTCGAAAGTGAAGGCGTTGGACGGCCAAGTACATACGCTTCAATCATTAGTACTATACAAGACAGAAAATATGCCGATAAACAAGGCTCTGCCCTTGTTCCTACATTCACAGCTTTTGCCGTAACCGAGTTGCTGGAAGCCTACTTCCCTGAGTTGGTAGATGTTCACTTTACTTCTGAAATGGAAAACGAACTGGATGAAATCGCGCACGGTCAGCACGACCGAACGGAATACATCAAAAAGTTTTACGAAGGTGAAAAAGGCATCAGAGAAAACGTCGATCGTCAGGAATCTAATATTGAACCTCAGCTTGCAAAAAGAGTCAATCTGCCAATCGATGACCTAAAAGATGTTGAGGTTTTTATCGGTCGTTTTGGTCCTTACGTTCAAATGAAAAAAGATGATGGTGAGACCATTTCAGCATCTTTACCGGTAGATTTGAATCCCGCAGATTTAACCAAAGAAAAGATTTATGAGTTAATTGAAATATCGGAATCCGGTCCTGATAGTTTAGGTAAACATCCTGATACCGGAGAAGACATCTTCCTACTCAACGGACGTTTTGGTCCTTATGTGCAACTCGGTGAAGTTACTGAAGAGAAGAAAAAGCCTAAGCGTGCTTCTCTTTTAAAAGGTATGGATCCGGCTGATGTAGATCTCCCACTTGCATTAAAACTGCTTGAATTGCCGCGTACTTTGGGTAATCATCCCAATACAGGAAAAGAAGTCAAAGCCGGAGTTGGTCGATTCGGCCCATTTGTGGTTCATGATGGTACATTTAAATCACTTACAAAAGACGATAATGTGTTAGATGTAGGCTTAGAACGAGCATTAGAACTGTTAAGTCAGCCATCTAAGGCAAAAGCCAGAGGTTCTTCAGTTATTAAAGAGCTAGGAACACACCCCGATAACGATGTTGAGATCAATCTGCTCACAGGCAGATATGGGCCTTACATTAAATATGGAAAGAAAAACATAGGCTTGCCAAAAGGCACAGATGTAGATACCTTTGATTTAGGTAAAGCACTAGATCTTATTCGTTTAAAAACCTGATAGCATGAAAACCACCGGCAAGAAACTCTATTTTAAATATCCGCCTAACATGCGGACCTTAGACCTTGCTACGATGGTTTCCCTATATCGATCAAGAGGAGAACCCAGAAAAGCCGACAGAGAAATTATTGCCTGCAGTGAAACGCACAAGATTATTAAATCCTATAAGTACTGGTTCGGACTCCACTATTCACAGGAGATATGGGATAAAATGCTTACAAAAGGCTGTGAAGGTTACCCGTTAACCGAAACCGAGTTGAATGTTCTTGGCTTGTGCTTGGCTCCACCACAAAAACCCCTTGACCGCGATTTTATTGAAAAAAGCTGTGGGGTTTTACCTCAGCTTGCTTTCATGATTATTAACGATTTAAAACAGTTTGGCTTTCTTGAAGAAACCGAGGGTCATTTTAGCATAACCGAGAGGGGAATTAAAGCACTTGACGGTATATCATACAGGATTTACGATAAAAAATTCACTCCTGAACTTCTGATTTATCATAAAGAGATAGCAAAAACATCCGAATCAGATGCCGCTTCTCAATCACAAACTCGATTGTTTTAAATTAACGATTAGGTAAACGACTACCCATTACGTGTCAGTGAGTTGAAGAAATTCGTCATTTTATTTTTTCTGATATTAAACCACAACGCCGGGTAATTTTAAAAGTCTAAATCATAATCAGTGATCGTTGTGTCTTCTTTGTGTCCGTTGTGGTTAAGAATTGTTAGCGCATGAGCGGTTCGCTTTTACACCCAAATTTGAGTGAATAAAGAATTTTCTATACCTAATATTTTCTATAGTATAAGATTTTAATTTCATACTCTCGTGAATAATTCGGGGTAACCTACAACGCTCTCGACGATTGCACAAAGACCACAACGCCGGGTAATTTTAAAAGTCTAAATCATAATCAGTGATCGTTGTGTCTTCTTTGTGTCCGTTGTGGTTCAGAAATTCTTAGCGCATGAGCGGTTCTCTTTCACACCCTAAACTGATCTAAAGTCATTCTTCCTCAAAATCATACCTAATCAAAATTATGCTTCTGCATTTTAGTCAAATCAGCCGTATATTTAGACTTCATTTCCAACCATGATAAAGGTTGGGGGTGCTTGCAACTGCGAGCTGAGATTATACCCCAAGAACCTGATCCGGATTATACCGGCGTAGGGAAACCTGACCAAAGAGACGTTCTCTTTGTATGGCTCATCGTAGATAGAAAAGCACCTCCAATGTAATTAATTACAAAACGGAGGCGTATGAAAACGTTAAAAAAACTACTATTAGTAATCACTATCCCTTTAATATTCGGGATAACAGATGTGATTGCTCAACAAACCGTAGAAGGTACTGTTTTTGACCAACAAACCGGCGAACCCCTACCCGGTGCAACGGTACTTCAACGAGCAACCCAAAATGGAACAACCACAAATATAGACGGGC
The DNA here is from genome assembly GCA_003566635.1 of Balneolia bacterium. Classification (GTDB taxonomy): domain Bacteria; phylum Bacteroidota; class Rhodothermia; order Balneolales; family Cyclonatronaceae; genus PXCK01. The sequence continues at coordinate 6,369 of PXCK01000218.1, forward strand.
ACTTCACGCTTACTCTGCTCGAAAATGCTCCCCGGGAGCTGGATATCCGATTTTTAGGATATCGTCCGGTTACGATTACTCTTGAACCAAATCAAACAAGATTAACCATAGAACTTACACCATCTGCTGTTTGGGGTGATGACTTAATCATAACCGCCCACAGAGTTGATGCATCCAGCCCGGTTACGTTTACCGATATAACAAGAGAACAAATTGAAGAGCGAAACCTGGGTCAGGATTTGCCCATGTTGCTTGAAATGGCACCATCTGTTATAGCAACTTCTGATGCCGGTGCCGGTATCGGGTACACAGGCTTGAGAATTCGCGGGGTTGATGCAACCCGCATTAACGTTACCGTGAATGGAATACCCCTCAACGATTCGGAAAGTCATGGTGTGTTTTGGGTAAATATGCCTGATTTTGCATCATCTGTAGAGAATCTGCAAATACAGCGAGGAGTGGGAACTTCCACTAACGGACAGGCAGCTTTCGGAGCCAGTGTGAATATTCAAACCGGCGCTTTGCGGGCTGAACCTTATGCAACAGTTGGCAATACCGTTGGTTCCTATAATA
>PXCK01000074.1 GCA_003566635.1 Balneolia bacterium
ATGAGTTTACGTGATTGGTAGTTGATATTTCTCGCAAAGGCGCAAAGATTAATACGGAATTGAGTAAAATTTTAAAGCTACAGTGCAGGTCATAAAAAAACCGCCGGCTTTATCTGAAACCGGCGGTTTTCTTTGATGCTGTAATTAAGCTGTCTATTACATCAAACTCCAATGAATGTCGCTACTAAGAAGAAGTACAGTCCGAGGCCTGTAAAGTCTTTTATAGTAGTGATAAAGGGGTCAGCACCGGGAGCATGGTCGAAACCGAGCTTTAGCAGTATGTATGGCAGTAAAAAGCCAAGAAGTGTAGCAACCGGTACTACAACAGCTAAACCAATACCAACGGCAAGTCCTATTTCAGGAATCCCATTGGGTGCTCCCTGCCAGAACCATGCTACTATACCACCGATAACTCCAAGTGCAATACCCATAATGACTCCAATTGATACTTCCCTTGATATATGGTGGAACATTCGGGTTGTATCAATATGTCCAAGCGCCAGGCCACGGGCGAAGATGGTAGAAGATTGAGTTCCCACGTTTCCACCCATGTCCATTAGTACGGGAATAAATACTGCGGCAACCAAAACGGCTTCCAGTACATCTTCGAAGTAGTCAATTACACCACCAACCAAAAATCCACCGGCCAGAGTTACAAAAAGAAACATGATGCGCAGCCTTATAGGATACCAAATAGTACCCTTTAATAATTTACTACTGTTTACAAGGTCTTTTTCACGCTCTTTGTCGCGGTCTGTACGTCCACCAATACCTGCTTTTTGATACATGGTTTCAGAAGTATCTTCTTCAAGTACCTGCATCGCATCATCGAACGTTACCATTCCGAGCATTATACCCTTATCATCAATCACAGGTACCGCAAGTAAGTCTGTTTCTTTTATTAGACGGGCCGTTTGATGATCAGGGTCATCTGCCAAAGCACTCATAAAATCAGTAGTCATCAAATCACTGATTTTATCTTTTTTATCGGCTGTAATAAGCGAACGAAGGGAAACTGTACCTAATAACTTTCTACTTTTATCTACAATGTATGCGTAATAGATGGTTTCTTTTTCAGGTGCTTCCAACCTTAACTGATCAAGAGCTTTCCCGGCAGTAATGTCAGATGGGAGAACCGCATAATCAGTTGTCATTATAGCACCCGTAGTACCTTCTTTATAAGAAGAAAGTTTGAGAATATCCTCTCGCTCCACTTGAGCCAATTGCTTAATAATATCTTTTCTCTTATTCATTGGAAAAGATTTTAACAGATCAACCCTTTCATCATGTGGCATTTTTTCTACTAATTTGTAGATAAAATCTACGCTTTGTGATGATAAGATTTCGTACTCGATTTCTTCTTCCAGTATACTTAAAACTGCAAGTTGGCTCTCCCTATCTAAACTCTTGAATACTCTGATTTTGTTTTGAGTGTCTTGAGACTCAATGAACTCTGCAATATTAGCAGCATTTAAGTTTTCAAGTAATTTAGCAAGTTGCTCCTGATCTGCGTTGTTTAGAGCTTCCACTAGCTTTGTATTTGTTGAATTATCTAAAGTCATAATTTTCCTTATTTAACTATCGGATACTAACTTTCATACTTAGTTGACTTAGCTTTATTAGTAATCGATATTTTTTTAATTATAGATACCAACCTACCGTCATACCTCTCTTATATTTGAATATATACTGCTTTTTAATACAGTAGAATTCACAAAATCAACACAATTTTGGCATACTAATCCTATTACAATTAAAGAGAAGTATGATAGCAGGATGGTAAGAGTTAGTTTTTAATTACCAGAGGCTGTCCGGCGTAAATGCAATACCTACATTAAAGCCGGGAAAATCGAATCCACTTTCGAATCCGCGACCATAGGTGATATCCATTTCGAGCATTCCGGGAATAAGGCCAATTCTTAGTCCACCATTAAGTCCAAAATCGGTTTCTTCGGCAAAGATTTCAGCAAGAATTGAAACTCTTTCATGAACTCCAAAATCTCCACGAATACCATAGATTGGATGGAAACCCCAATCGTCGCCTTCATCTTCCAAAATGAAACCAAGATTTAGATGTAACATAGAGGAGTCGTTCAAAATCATACGGCTATATGGCACGTATGTCATGAACTCACCAAAGTTACCTTCATCATCGAAACCGAATGCAGCAACAAGTCCAAATGCATCTCCGAACTCTTCAACATCGCGATTAACGGCTTTGAATTCTGCAGCAAAACCTGCGAATTCAAAATCATCGGCTGTTGAGAATTCTAAGCCGGCAGCAAACTCGAGCCAACTTGTTAATGCAATAGCCGGTTGGAAAACGGCTTCTTCGGTCCCGACCCATGTTTCAATTTGAAAGGATCTTTCTGTGGTTACGGCTGCATCATCAATGATCATTTGTTGAGCATTTGCCGCTTGCCCTACCAATAAAACTACACCAACTATAAACATGATGGCGATTTTAATAAGGGCTTCTATATTTTTAGTGATATTTACTTCGTAACGCATATTTTTTAATTTTTTGCAGTACGGCAGAAATTACATCACCTACATACAAAGTCCGTATCACCCTATACGGGTCATCCAAAAACTAACTCACAAAATAATGCAAATTAACCTTAAAGGAGCTGAACTTGCTCTGTGAAGAGATTTTAAGTCACACCGCTTGAGGCTACGATGTGATACCTTTAATTATTTTATAAGATATTCAACACCACGGCCTTCGCAGGGAACCAAAACAGCTAATGAAACAGAAGCGGGTTCAGGATCGGGGTCAGTATGAGAGCTACTACTATGACTGTCGTCCATTTCCGTGATTTTAATTAAAGTTTAATAATTATGTCGTTCTTTACGACGGTGCAAAGGTAAGGGAGATATATGTTATTGTCAATTCTTATTCTAGTTTAATTGATATCGCTATTTATTGGTGTTGAATAAATATATAATTCACAACTAAAAATTGTTGATATATCTGACTTAGATTATTCATTGAATAATCATTTTAGTTTTTATTAAACAAAAAAGGGACAGGCCTTAAGCTGTCCCTTTTTTATAAAATAATTTTGGGCTTTTACTAAAAATGCTTGCCTAAAACCCCGTCCCCATAATGACAGCATTGAGGAACATCCGGTCCATACTACGAAGGTAACCTCTGTAATTTGGATCTTCAGTGAAGAGCACTACACGTCCCCTGCCGTTTCTCTGCTCGTACACTACCACACTTTCGGGTAAACGCTCGATGTTCTCCTCCCATACATGACCTGAAATATGTGCATTATCATCCGAGCCAATTATTAAGGGCCAGTTTCTTGCTGTAGATGGTGGTCCATCAGGGGCACGGTACACACTTGCGGAATTTACAAAAATAGTTAGCTCACTATCATAGCCGGATGTTAGCCAATGCTCATGATCCAATGTTCCTCTAAAAAATGCTCCCGGTACGCTCACACGTTGCAATCTTCGATTTTCTTCTTCCTCGTAGAAATTTACCAATCCCGCAAGGCCAAGTGAGCGCCTTACATAATCAGCGCCGGAACTGTAGGCAACGAGATTACCGCCATCTCTGACCCAGTTTCTCAACCGGTCTTTTCCTCTGTTGCCAAGCATGGCCGAAAATGCCGACGTATCGGATAAAGCGGGTAGTATTATGGTATCAAAACGCTCCAACGGAGTACTTCCAACATTGTGTGCATTTAATATGATATGTGGAATTTCGTATTGACGATCGAGCATGAACCATGTCCACCCAAAAGAATAAGCCGAAACAGGATGATTTGCGATTAATGCAATATTCGGATGTTTGAGGTGATTTCCTTCAACCGAACCCAAGGGTGGAAATCCTTCATCAGCACGGCCACTATCAAGAGCCGTAACATTTACTTTATAATGATTTGCAAGACGAGTTACCAATTCAAAAATGTGATCACGATTTTCTACAGAACGAATGATAACACTACCCGAACCATAGGAAACCCCATTTATCTGGGTTGGAACCGTTAACACACGAGCACGGGCACCATCAGCCAATACGTGGTACAACACTGCCATTGAAGCCGTTTGGCGACCATCAATTATGTATGCATATTGAGCCGGGGCTTCGGGTAAAACGATATTTCGTTCTACATAATCGGTAATTTTTGTTTTGGACATGCTCAGATTTTCACGAGTTCCAAACGCTTCTACATTGTAAAGCATAGGCATGGAAAACGTGGTCATATCGTAAAAGCGGGGGTTTTGGCCTCGGTTTAAACGCTCTCGAGCAATTTCAAGGAAATCTTCCGGCACTTCAACTGTAGGATCCATCAACACTCTAATAAAACGTGCTCTTGGTTGATGCATATCAATAACATAAGTTCCTGCCGGAAATGTTTGGCGACCTGAATCCGTTGCTGTACGATCACGGGTAGAGCGCACCGATATTTCATTGTCTAATTGGTGGATTTCGATTCCACTACGCATCAGGCTGTTTACCATTTCGATGATGATATTCGGGTCTCCTCCATTTTCAGGTATGAAATAAAAACGATTGGCTTCTCTGCTCCAGTCTAAAGTCTCTACATTTGCACGGTAATAATCTTGTAATAATTCGGCTCTTTTGTCAGATGACAACTTAACCATTGCTCTAAATGCGATATACTGCTGATAAGCAGCTTCACGAAGAGTACGAGTACTTTCGTCAGAACGATCGAATGCCAACCCCCGAGAAGAACCCTGCTCGTATAACATGCCAACGGCTCCCTGATAACTCAAATATGAAGTGGTGTATGCAGGATGAAAATAGTTGAAGATTTCCCCGAAAGTGTATTCTATCCCGGCTTCATCAAAAGCAGCTGCATGTGCTTTTCCAAATTCTTCGAACCATTTTGTGGCAAATGGTGGAAAAACCGGGCTTACAGGATCAGTAGGCGGATCGAAATAAAACTCGGTATCAGGTCCCATCTCGTGGGCATCTACCCCCACTTGCGGACGCCACTTTTGGATTAACTCTGCACGGTTTGCAATTTCCGGATGAGTGTGGGCAAACCAATCCCGGTTCATATCAAAATAATAATGGCTGGTTCTGTACTTTACGCCATCCCACCCGCGGAAACTGTTATTCCAATCGGCTCTGTCGGATGTATGCAACCTACCGGTATGTTGATGGTTGAATTGAGCAAATGCGTCTCGTCCATCGGAATTTATGAGCGGATCAACCACCATAAACGTGTTGCGAAGTTGCTCAAGGGTCTCGGCATCGTTTGAGGTTGTAAAATGCTCAAGTAACCACAAAACTCCCTCGGTTCCTGAAAGTTCAAAACCATGAATTGAACCTCCAAGGTATAAAACAGATGGTTGATTTTGAATGATTTCATTAGCCTGGGATTGGTTGGTTGTCCGGGGGTCGTTTAACCTATGTGCATTCTCATTGATTTCATCCGCTCTTGCCAGATTTTCCGGCGACGACAACAATACATAATATTGATCTTTATGATTCCAGGTGCGACCCAAATAATGAAGCTCAATGCGGTCTGATGCCTCAGCTAAATACTTGAGATAAGCATTCACCTGATGACTTTTTACAATACGCTCGCCAATTTCATGGCCAACAACCTCCTGAAATGTTTTAACCTGAGCCAAGCTCAAATTGGTGAAAAGTGCGAAAAGTAGCACACTAAACAGTACAGTCTTTAATTCCCTCATATTGGTTGATTTGAGTTGAGATTAGTAGTTCCGTATATCTAAATATAAACGGACTTTTTAAGAATAAAGGGAATTAGTCTAATTTTTAGATAAAATCAACTGAATAAATATCAAAAGTTGTAAGAGGTTGGATTGGTGCTGGAGTTAATTATGAACTTTCGATTATATCACATAAAGCACTAACCCGAATTATTCACGAAAGTATAAAGTTTAAATCTTATACTATTGAAATTTACCTATACAACTCAAGAAACAACACCTATAAGCGCTAAAACCGTAATTTAAGATTACCAATTTTAAAAACTTTTAATTAGCCATTATTCGCTTCCTCAAAAGCATATCTGTTTCGTAAAATCGACCGTTGCGAATGACTTCAACTCGCATTAAATCTCCCTCAGAATACTCCCTCAGAAGCGCCATAGCATGCGTTTGTCCGTAAATTAATTCTTCCCCAAAACGAGTGATGATATCACCGGGTAATAACCCTGCCTCGTAAGCCGGACCATCCTGATTAACCCCAACTATTAACAATCCTTGCATATAGGGTAAATTGTAATCAAAAGCCAGGCGGCGGTTGATAGAGACGACTTCCATACCCGGGTCATAATCCAACTGAATTTCGCCTGTTTCCCGTAGCTGATTAACGATTTGAACAACCCTGTTACTTGGAATAGCAAAACTTAATCCAACAAATCCGGAACCTGTCCCGCCTGTGTATATAAAAGTATTAACTCCTATAACCTCACCGGTTGAGTTCACAAGAGGTCCACCGGATGTTCCTCTATTAACGGCAGCATCGGTCTGCAACATATCCAAATATACGCGAGGGTCTTGTGGGTTTGGCCTGAAGTTTCGGTTAACTGCACTTACCACTCCAACCGTTACAGAGGGTTGCCCGTCTTGAAACAATCCAAATGGATTACCAACGGCAACAACCCATTCACCTACCATAGCATCGTCAGAATCACCAAAATCTACTGTTGGAAATGCTCTTTCAGAATTAATTTTAAGCAACGCTATATCGGTATATTCATCAGCACCAACAACACGGGCATCGTAGGTTTCACCATTGGTCATCGTTACTTTTATAGATGTAGGATTCCTCCCAATAACATGCTCATTAGTAACGATATATCCTTCCGAATCGATAATAAAACCGGATCCCATATTTGTGAATTCTCGCCTTGAACCGGGATACATAAAAAAATCGAAAAACGGGTCATTTGTTACCCTTCCCGATTCTGTAACTGTAACACCCACCACAGCCGGGCTTACGGTCGTAACAGTTTTGGTAATGGCGTTGCTGCGACTAAGCTCAATATTTTCGTTTATGACCTGTCGTTCGTTGGCAACAACAGTTTCTTCTAATTCTACTTGTGAAGGATTTTGCTCATTGGTTTCCGGGTTTGTACAGGAAAGCACAAACAAGAGTAGAAAGATGCTTAGTAAATTACGTGTCATGGGATAAAACTAAATAAAAATGTGGATACGTGCTTAATAACGGCTGATCACGCCTTTAAAGTACCGACCATTTTTTCAGCTTCTGTCAATACATCTTCTATCGCTTTTTCAAGTGGCCCCTGATGCCAACCACCCGATGCCTTTTGGTGGACTCCACCATCAAACTTTCGGGCCAACACATTCACATCAAAATCAGTTTTGGATCGAAAACTCATCTTAACCTCACCATAACGCTCGCTAAAAATAATGGCAACATCGGCATCCTTTAAGCTTAAAGCATAGTCAATCAATCCCTCAATTTCCTGATAGGTTGTTTCGGTTTCTTCAAGATTCTTCTCGGTAACATATAGATAGGCAATACCTGTATCTTTGTGCAATTTTACTTGATTTAGAACAGCACTAATCAGCTTCAGTTGGTTCATGGTAAACGTATCGTAAACCTTTTCATGTATACTACTGGTATTGATACCACCTAAGCGCATTAAATTTGCAGCAACTTCATGTGTGTGCGGGCCAACACTGTCAAATCTGAAAGAGCCCGTATCCGTCATGATTCCCGTGTAGATTGCTTCGGCAATTTTGGAATCTATCCACTCTCTGTGCGTTTCATCAAATAAAAAATAAACCAACTCAGCGGTGGAGCTTGCTTCAGGAAATGAAGCTGCAACCTCAAAGTACGCATCAGGATCAGGATGATGATCAATCATATACAAAGGTTTGTCGCTTTTTTCAATCGATTCGGCATGCTTACCGAAACGCTTCAATGCGTTTCCATCAACAAACAAAAATGCATCGCATGCTTCAAGTTCTTTCCATGAACAATCATTAACCGGAAAGAAATCAATTAGGTGATTGATACTATCGGGTATTGGACCATCATTATGAGCAATCACATCTAACCCCGCACGTTTAAGCCATATTGATAATGCAATTTGTGACCCCAAACAGTCTGCATCGGCCCTTACATGGGAAAGAACCCCAATTTTTTTGTGTGATTTGAGTGATGTAGCCAGTTGATTAATTATATCTTTATACGAATACATGCTTTTTAATTAATAAATTTATGATGGTTTCAGAACCCTGCTCTATAAAATACCAAAATTAAGTTACTGCCAATAACTACCAACGGTATCTTATTTCAAAATGCTGTATTTTGAACCACAAAATTCAAGTTTTTATGATTAACAGAGATATTGCAATCTTTTTAGCCAAAGTTCTCGGCATGTTCGTTCTTTGGTATGTATTCTACGAAATGTGGCTATTGCCGGATGGACGACTTGACGAGTTTCTCTCCGTTAATATTGTAAATGTTACAGGCGGAATTTTAAGCTTACTCGGCCAAGAATTCTTCTTAGGGTACCGAACTGTGGGTTTAGCGTTTACTGATGGATTATACATTATTGATGGTTGCAACGGATTGGAAGCCATTGGTTTATTTATAGGCTTTGTGGTTGCATACCCGGGAGATAACATCAAACGAGCCCTTTTTATTCCGATGGGAATTTTAGTGATTTATCTTGCCAATGTAGCCAGAATAGTAATTTTGGCCTTTGTTCAGTTACACTATCCCCAAGGATTTGAGTTTGCTCATGATTATTCAACTTCTTCCATATTCTATATCATTATTTTTCTGATGTTTATTGTTTGGATTAACTTTGGAGGAAAACCCAAGAACGTAGTTTAACTTTAGTTGCCTAACCAATTCGCACTTTTATTTATCACACCATGACCACAAAGACCTCATCAAAAATTAATTTAAAGTCACTTTCCAGAACTAATCTTGAGGCTTTTTGTGCAGATATGAAGTTGCCGCGCTACAGAGCTGATCAACTTTTTCAATGGATGTATCAAAAAGAGGTAAACGAGTTTTCGGAGATGACCAACCTCTCAAAACCATTACGCGATCAACTAAGTGAAGTGGCAATTGTGGGTACTATTGGTACGGCATCAACCCAAAAATCTAAAGATGGGACCATAAAGTTTTTGTTCGAGTTACATGATGGTCATAAGGTAGAGGCCGTTTTAATTCCCGATTTTGATGAAGATGGAAAAGCCAACCGTTTAACAGTTTGTGTTTCTTCTCAGGTTGGATGTGTATTTGGGTGTTCTTTTTGCGCAACCGGTAAAATGGGTTTACTCAGAAATCTTACCCCTGGCGAAATTGCCGATCAGGCTATCAAAATTAATACCATTTCGGAAGAAGTTTACGGTAAAGGAATTACCAATATTGTATATATGGGCATGGGTGAACCTTTTCACAATTATGAGGCTGTAATTGAATCGGCCTGCATTATTACCGACCCCAAAAGCTTGGGGCTGTCACCAAAAAGAATAACTATTTCTACTGTTGGTCTTACCAAGCATATCATGAAAATGGCCGACCATGGACATAAGTTCAGACTTGCCGTTTCTTTACACGCTGCAAATGATACCAAGCGTGATAAGATTATGCCAATTAATCATTCTCTTAATCTATCCAATCTGAAAAATGCCGTTCAGCATTATTTTACTGTAACAAAAAATCCGCTTACTTACGAATACCTGCTTTTCGACAATTTTAATGATTCTGAAGATGATGCCCGGGAATTAGCTGATATAGCACGTTGGGCGCCGAGCAAGGTGAACATCATCATGTACAATAATGTAGCAGGTGTTACCTTAAAGCGAGCCGGAGAAGAACGTTTGGATAAATTTATGAGGCAGTTACGCGATTTGGATGTACGAGCCACCGTTCGTAGAAGTCGTGGTGATGACATCGATGCGGGTTGTGGTCAACTTGCTATTCGAGAAGGTGTACAAAAAGGAAAAACGATAGCTAAAGAAACCGCCTAGCCCGATAAATGCACTCTTCGCTTAGTGAATGGATCTCATTACCCGGCTAAAACGCGGTACAAAACCATCTAAAGAGAAATAAGTTACCCAGGCACGACCTACAATATGGTCGTCAGGCACAAACCCCCAAGCTCTGCTATCTTCACTGTTATCACGATTATCACCCATCATAAAGTAATAATCCATTTTTACGGTGTACGTATCCGTTTCAGTACCGTTTATAAAAATTCTATTGTTGCGAACCTCAAGAGTATTTCCTTCATAACGAGCGATTAAATCGTAATATATATCGATATTATTTGATGTAAGGCTGATTTCCTGCCCTTCAAATGGTACAACTACCTCAGGCATGTGGTCGGGGTTACCTGAGCCTAATCCGCGCGCAAATCTGAAATTACTATTCGCGTTTAGGTTTTCATCTTCCGGGCGTAAAAACTGCTGAATAAAATCTACACTACCAAGCGCATTTACATTTTCTGCAACAGATTCGCTCATAAATACCAACATAGCTTCACCGGGACGATTAACCCCACGCTGATTCAATAGAACACCACCCAACTCACGAATTTGTTCAGGATTTATACGAAGTCCGTCCAGAGGATGTACAAAGTATAAACTTTGGAAAGTATCGAAGACCTCAGCAGGTTGGTGATTTACGTACAACACTTTATCACTAATACGCAACGTATCTCCCGGCATACCAACGGTTCGTTTTATATAATTGGTTTTTTGGGATGGGATTCCTTCATCAATAGGATAATTAAAAACAGCTATATCATTACGACGAATATCTCTGAAACCGGGTAAGCGTGTAGATGGTAATCGTAAATTTGGGATATGCAAACCTACAACCGGAACGCCAATAGACTGCGGGGTTCGGGGGCCGTAGTGAAATTTAGAAACAAGAAGAAAATCACCAACGAGTAGCGTTTCTTCCATAGACGGTGTTGGAATTCGGTATGGTGCAAACGCTACAGCCCGAATTATTAAAACAACAGCTAAAGCCCATATGAGGGCATGTAACCATTCTTTAGCCCATGACTTTGCTTTTTGAGAAGAGTCTTTACGGTTTTTCAATTTCCGTTCTTCTCTTCTTGAAATCTTTTTTGATTTAGCCAAAACTTAGTGATTAATTAGTACGAAAGTTGCGAATAGAAGAAGGTCTTGATATTTCTTTGGTGCTGAAATCGCCATTATCGTATTTGATTTCGTACCATTGATTTCGCTCGGGTGAATAAAAGTAATCCATATACGGTTCCAAAGCTTGCACACTCATAAGCAATGAAGATAAAGTACGTTTTATTTCAGGCATATAATCTATATAAGTTACTGGACCCGCATATACCAGACCTGTTGCGAATGGACCATCCACATCCAAAACTATAAGCGGAATTTCATCATTAATAATAAACCAATACTCGTATTGAATGGCTTCAGCCATTCTAAAGTTTGGACTTGCCGCAAGATCCTGAATTCTCTTGGTTGGATTACCGAAAGCAGCCTGAAAACGAGCGCGTAATTCCATAGCCGGAATTTGATCTATTGCGGTTGCACCTTGAAACCCTTGTCCGGTCCATTGAATATTACGGAAACGTTGTTGAAAGGCAGCAGCATCTGCCAACTCTACCTTAACGAATTCAGGAATCTGAAAAGGGTCAAAATCCTGGGCTTTCGGCTCACTCCAAAGCAAAAGTGTAAGTAGCGCTACAAAGAAGAATACAGTTATTGATTTCATAAATGATTTGAAAATTAATCGTTGTTCATAGAAAGAACTGCCAGAAAAGCTTCCTGTGGAATTTCGACCGAACCAACTTGTTTCATCCGTTTTTTACCTTCTTTTTGCTTTTCAAGGAGTTTACGCTTACGGGTAATATCACCACCATAACATTTAGCCAATACATCTTTTCTCATGGCACGTACGGTATCTCTGGCAATAACTTTATTCCCAATTGCAGCTTGTATAGCTACTTCAAACATTTGTCGTGGAATTAAGTCTTTTAATTTAGCACAAAGTTTTTTGCCCCATTCGTAGGCTTTATCTCTATGTACAATACTTGAAAGCGCATCAACAGGGTCACCATTTAAAAGAATATCGAGTTTAACCATGTTACCCGTTCTATTACCTATAAACTCGTAATCTAACGATGCATATCCTCGAGTATTACTTTTGAGTTTGTCATAAAAATCAAAAACTACTTCAGCAAGCGGTAGTTCATAGGTAAGATCAACCCTACTGGTATCTAAATACATGGTATTTATGTAAACGCCTCGTCTTTCCTGGCACAATTTCATCACTGCACCTATATACTCCGATGGTACAATAATTTGAGCTTTTATATAAGGCTCATAAATCTTCTCTATCTTTCCGGGGTCGGGCATTTCGCCGGGATTATCCACAATAATTTTATCGCCATTCCGGTCAATAATTTCATATTCTACATTAGGAACAGTAGTGATGATATTCATATCAAACTCTCGTTCCAGACGCTCTTGTATGATTTCCATATGAAGCATGCCTAAGAACCCTGCACGAAAACCAAACCCAAGTGCAGCGGAAGTTTCAGGCACATACTGAAGTGAAGCATCGTTTAATCGCAATTTTTCCAAAGCCGAACGCAGACTTTCAAAGTCTTCGGAATCAGTGGGATAAATACCACTAAAAACCATAGGTTTTACATCTTTGTAGCCGGCAATCATTTCTTTAGAGCCGTTTTTTGCCGTAGTTACGGTATCCCCAACTTTGGTATCCTCTAACGTTTTTACGCTCCCAATTATGTAGCCTACTTCTCCGGCAGAAAGACTTTTCGAAGGGTCATTTTTAATACGTAAATATCCAATTTCATCGGCGTCGTATTCTTTATCTACAGCCATGAATTTGATTTTATCACCAACATTTAGGGTGCCGTCCATAATACGAACATATACAACAGAGCCTCTGTAACTATTAAAAACCGAATCAAAGATGAGCGCTTTCAAAGGCTTATCGGGATCTCCCGTAGGTGCCGGAACCTTTTTAACAATTTCTTCCAAGAGTTCATTAACCCCATCACCGGTTTTACCGGAAACCGGTAAAATATCTTCACGACTACAGCCAATTAAATCCATAATTTGTTGGGCAGATACTTCAACATCAGCTCCCGGAAGATCAATTTTGTTTAATACCGGAATGATTTCCAAATCTTGTTCAATTGCCTGATATAAATTGGAAATAGTTTGAGCTTCTACACCTTGGGCAGCATCTACAACCAAAATAGCACCCTCACATGCTTTTAATGCACGCGATACTTCATAGGCAAAATCTACGTGTCCCGGTGTATCGATTAGATTCAAAACATAGTCATTCCCATCCGGGGATTTGTAATCCATTTTAATGGCATGACTTTTAATGGTTATACCTCGCTCACGTTCCAAATCCATATCGTCAAGAACCTGCGCTTGCATATCTCTTTCAGTAATAGTTCCGGTACGTTCAAGCAACCGATCCGCCAGTGTAGATTTACCGTGATCAATGTGGGCAATAATGCAAAAATTGCGAATGTGCTTCATTTAATTAGTCTTGAATCTGAAAAATGTGTAATTAATTAAAATACTTATTTTTTATGTGATATTGAACTTATAAACGCTAAACAGGGGCAGTATGGTTCGTTACAAATATTTTTTTTCACCATGTACTACCTGCTTTTTAAAAACCATAAAATTATCATTCCTTCTAACTACAAAAAAAGGCTTACCCGGATAGGTAAGCCTTTGTAAAGTTGTTCCACAGAAAACTTTAATTACAGTTTAACTCATGCTCTATATTATGTTCTGCAGCAGCTCTAAACTGACCGTAAGATGCGCTTCTGAATGCACTACATGCTTCTCTTGTATTTCCCTTTGCCATGTGTGCAATTCCAATCTCAAAATGAATTTTTGCACGAGCAACCTGTCCGCCCGTTTCATGACGCAGCGCACTTGTTGCAGCAGTTAAAGCTTCTTCATACATAGACATGTTATTGTATGCTTCTGCTAAACGATAGAAGGTATCGGCATATTCCATGTCGTACTCTAGTGATCTCTGAAGCGTGCGAATAGCATCACGATATCTTCCATCTTCAACCTGTGTAGCACCTACGAACGTTAAATAATCTCTAGCAGCGTTAGTTGCCAAGCTCTCGACATTAGTATCGCCAACATTTAAAGCTATTAAAATTGCTCTGTCGAATTCGTCAATAGCAGCCTCCAGGTTATTTCTGCGGCGTTCAACCAAACCAATTTGGTAATGAGCACGTGCGTAATTAGGATTTAATTCAATTGCTTTTCTGTAACGAGCCTCGGCACCATCTAGGTCGCCGGTATTAAAATCGTTATTACCAAGCCTTAAATGAATAACCGGCAGCGCGCGAAGTGATTGGCTTCTAATATCAGGGTTATTAAATTCATCAGCGAATTCAATGGCTTTTTCAAAAGCAGGAATAGCTTCCTCAAGTTGCCCTGCATTTAAAAGCCCCCCGGCTATTGTTAACTGAATACCGGGAATTTGGCGCTCAGATCTGCTCTTAATATCATCTGCTTCGCTGCCAACAGAAGAAGCAATACTTCTGGTCTCCTGGAATTTAGCCAAAGCTTCGGCATGTTGTCCACCCCTTAGCAATGCTTGAGCTGCGTTGAATGAATCAACTGCATCAGTAAATGACTGTGCCTGAAGTGTAACCGCACCTGCACTAATCATAAGAAGAGTGATGAATGATGCGATTATTTTTTTTGGATTATTCATAGGTAATTATTTTTGAATAAGTATTATCAACATAATTAGAAACGACGGCTTACCATGATATAGTATTGGAGAACCTGCGTCCTTAAAAATTTAGTTTAGAATATAATTTAAATCATTTGTGATACCAAGTACCCAAACTTAAAAATTTGGTGTCATATCGTGAGTTTCGTAAAAATCTGCAATGTATCGAATGGCTTCTTCTACCGAGTCCGTCAATAGAAATAAATCCATATCATTATCACTTATTGCACCTTGAGCAAGCATTGTATGTTTCATCCAGTCTACCAGTCCCTGCCAGTAGTCTTTACCAAAAAGTACGACCGGGAATTGCTGTATTTTTTGTGTTTGCATTAGGGTTAGACTTTCAAAAAATTCGTCTAAGGTTCCTACACCACCCGGCATTACAATAAATGCCTGTGCATATTTAACCAACATCACTTTTCTGGCAAAGAAATAGTTAAAATCTATACGATATCTTTTATCAATGTATGGGTTTGGCTCGTCTTCGAATGGTAATTTAATTACCAAACCAATCGATTTACCTTTACCCTTTTGTGCCCCTTTGTTCGCCGCTTCCATTAAACCCGGACCTCCTCCGGTTAAAATCCCGAACCCAAGTTTTGTTAGTTCGTAAGCAATCTGCTCTGTTACTTCATAGTAATGATGTTCGGCAGGAAATCGAGCAGAACCAAAAATAGATACACAAGGTCCAATTTTTAGCATACGCTCGTACCCCTCTACAAATTCACCCATAATTTTGAAAACACTCCAAATATCGTTTTCGAAACCAGATGGATATTTATCAGGTACAGGATTTTTTTTAGAAAAACGTTCTACCATAGTTAAAATCGAATTCTATAAGTTAATTTTATAATTGGCTCACCAGTTAATAAAGGCTCATCATTAATATGAAGTGAACCGAGGTCATCACTTACATCAAAATCTCGCATGTGTGCATATACATAAGCATCTACCACATTTAAGAGGTACGCCAATCCAATCGCAATAAAGAGAAAATCACGTCGGTTTCTATGAAAATTCCGGTTCTCTCTCAAAAATTGAGGACTAGCATTTGGGTCAATCCAGGATGGTGTTTGCCCAAACCGAAAATCTGTATTCTCGGGAAAACTATTATAGAACGCAGCCCTATAGCCCTGATATTGTGTATGAGACCAATAACTATAGTAGCTAATTCCTCCTATCAAACCATAAATAATCGGAATTTTCCATGCCTGTCTGTTTGTGTATTGCCCCCAACCGGGCAATATCAGGGATTGAATCATCACCTTTCGGGGGAGCGGTACGGTATCATTTTGAGTTGAAGAAAACTGACTCCCTGAGAACGAAATTTCGGTACTATTTTGAAAAGAAGAGCTATCGATAATTTGCCGCGCTTTGGAATCAACACATAAAGACAGAAATAAAACGAAGAATAACGAAATACCGTTAATGAACCTTATGGAAAAATACTTTTCCATTTTTTAGGAATTGAGGTTGTCGAACAAATTTATCAGCCTTTCAAGCTCTTCATCGGTATAATATTCAATTCGAATTTCGCCCCCTTTATTTTTTTGCTTGATGTTTACCTTTGTAGCAAGGGTACGTCGTAGTCTGTTAGTTATTTCACGTAAAATAATATCTTCAGAACCGGCTTTAGAAGTTTTAGCTTTTGTTTTCTTGGAAGATAAATTTCTAACCAAATCTTCTAATTCTCTTACCGATAGCTCCTGCTCAATTACTCTATGATAGAGGTGTTCCTGCTTTTTAGGATCAGTAATTGGTATTAAAGTACGGGCATGACCCGCCGAAATTCTGCCCTCTTTTAATCCTGCTTGGATTGCCGGTGGCAAGTTTAATAACCTGAGTGAATTGGTTACTGTAGTTCTGTTTTTATCCACTCGCTTTGCCACTTCTTCCTGAGTGAGGCTACACTCTTCAATCAAGCGTTGGTAACCCAAAGCTGTCTCAATGGGATTAAGTTGTTCCCGCTGTATATTTTCGATGATAGCAAAAGTTATGAGCTGTTCATCGTTAACTTCCCGTATATAAGCAGGCACATTCTCTAATCCGGCCATTTTACTGGCACGCAACCTTCGCTCACCTGAAATTAACTCGTACCTGTTTGCACTAATTTGGCGAACCGTAATGGGTTGAATAAGCCCGTGCTGCTTTACCGATTCAGAAAGTTCAAGTAGTTTAAATTCGTCGAAATCAGTCCGTGGTTGATGTGGGTTGGGTCGCACATTTTGAACAG
This sequence comes from Balneolia bacterium, assembly GCA_003566635.1. Taxonomy (GTDB): domain Bacteria; phylum Bacteroidota; class Rhodothermia; order Balneolales; family Cyclonatronaceae; genus PXCK01. The sequence continues at coordinate 16,986 of PXCK01000074.1, forward strand.
GCACATTTAGAATGGTGTTTACTTTTTCTCGCACATCTGTTGGCAGCATTCCCTTTGGAGAATCATTTCCTTTTTTATCACTTTCCATATCCGGAAAGAAAGCTCCTAAACCTCTACCTAAAACTTTTTTTGCCATTCTAATTACCTAACTTCAGGATTCTTCCGAAAAAACCGGACTATTTTTATACAGATTTTTATTTCTGATGATGATCTCTCGTGCCAATGCCAGATAATTTTGAGCCCCAGTGCTTATCGAATCATATAATAAAGCGGGCTTCCCAAAACTCGGCGATTCAGCTAATCTTACGTTTCTACTAATTAATGATTCAAAAACTTTATCACCAAAATATCGCTTAACCTCATCGGCAACCTGACCTGATAAGCGCGTACGCGTATCGTACATGGTAAGAGCAACGCCCTCAATTTCGAGTTCCCGGTTTAAATGTTGACGTACAATTTTAATCGTGTTTAACAATTGTCCCAGACCTTCAAGGGCAAAATATTCGCATTGAACGGGAATAAGTACCGAATCAGATGCAGTAAGTGAGTTGATTGTTAACAAACCCAGAGAAGGAGGACAATCAATAATTATGAAATCGTAAGATTCCCTAAGCTCTCTCAAAGCCCCCGATAAGATTCGTTCCCTGTTAGGACGGTCAATCATTTCAATTTCTGCACCAACCAGATTAATATTACTCGGGATGATATCGAGAAAAGGAAGTTCGGTTTTTAGTACCGAATCAGCAGCACTTGCACCGGAGATTAAAACATCATAAATGGAGTTTACAACGGTTCCCGGCTCAATTCCGAGTCCGCTTGTCGAATTGCTTTGCGGATCAATATCAACCAACAAAGTGGGGTGCTCAATAGCTGCAAGACTGGCAGCAAGATTTATAGAAGTGGTGGTTTTACCCACGCCCCCCTTTTGATTAGCGATTGATATTACTTTTCCCATTGAATTAAATTAGTTATTACAAACAGGTTATTTTAAGGTTTAATCCTGCCGAAAGATAGAGAGTAAAATACCTATTGACTACCCACTTATGCAACTTTATAGAAATAAAATACCCACCCGTTCAGATTGCACATGTAGACTGAACAGGTGGGTTATGGGGTAAAACTATAAATAATCTACTTGTAAAAAATGACTATAAAACTTAGTTCTGAGTTCTTGTTAACTGTATGTCCCTTAACATGGGATAGGAAGAATTTACTTGTGTGGGGTCAACAGGTCTTAACTCACGTTTTGCTTCGTATTCACCCGGAGCTGCTATAGAAAAACCTGCAGCATTGTTTACCACATTAATTCGCAACATGTTATGGTTATCGACCCAGGGCTCAAGTTGTTCAACATTTTGATTCGCTTCTATTAAGCTTGGTTGTGCAAATTGAACTGTTGCTGCATGAACAGCTTGATTTTCATCAGATATTTGCTCAACAGGCTGAATAAATGCGGACTGTGCATCTTCTACTTGAGGTGTAGCTCCTGTAATCCATGTGTAAATAAAACCAGTACCTAAAGCTAATGTAACGACAGCAGCTGCTAAAAACCCGGCATAACGAATTTTAGTATGTCTCGCAATCAATGCTTTCTTTTCGGTCTCAGCTTCTGCAAGTTTTTTTATTTTATCCTGCAATAACTGAGGGGATTGAACTTTTGGTAGGTTTTCTAGCCTCCTTAATGTACTCCGGAGGCTCTCAATTTCAATTAGTATGTTGTCGTCGTTAGCCATAGCCTCCTCAACAAGTTGTATCTCGGAGGGGTCGAGCTCGTTTAAGACATACTTAATACATAATTCATCTACGTTTTGCATATGAATATTCTTTACCATTTTCTTTGTCGAACATTTTACGCAGGTTAATTAATGCGTACCTCATTCGACCAAGTGCTGTGTTAATTGATACATTGGTAAGCTCAGCAATCTCTTTGAAAGACATTTCATAATAATGTCTAAGCATTACTACTTCCCTTTGTTCAACAGGCAGGCTTCCGATGTGTTTCATCAAACTGGATTTTGCTTCGCCAAACTCAAGCGTTTCTTGTGCGTCAGGTGATGTTTCATCTTCCAATCTGTCATAAAAATCGGTATCAGAATCATCTTTTGTATTATTGACGTCGACAAAACGCTTACGCTTACGAATATGGTCGATGGTAGCGTTATGAGCAATTCTCATAACCCATGCAATCCATTTACCCTGCTCGTTGTAGGTATCATCCATTTTGGTAATAACTTTGGTAAATGTATCCTGGAAGATATCATTCGCAACCTCTTCGTTAAGTACCATGCTAAATATATAAGAATATATTTTGCTTTGATGACGATTAAACAACTCACTAAAAGCTAATTGATCATTTTCTTTACGATATAAGCGTACAAGATCCTGATCATTATAACCGGAGTATTTGTTGTTTGAGATATTTTGAGCTGTAAACATAGCAAAAAAACGTTAGTGATGATTTGTTATTGCATCGGAAATCAAATGCCAATTCATCTCGTCCTGCAATTATCGATGTATTATTATCAACGAATGCTGCGTTAAAATCATTCTATTTACGCAGAATTGCAAGATTTGAAGAATTTCAGCAAATAAAGAACATTTAATTTCAATTGATACAGACCAAAAATTATACCAAAACTTTTTTCTGCCGTTTTTATAAAAAACAGGCATATTGAAGAAAAAAGCGTCTAATAAATTAGACACACCTTTGTCCTAAAATGAAGCAATTTGGATATAAGTGGTGGAAATAATGGTACAACCTGTTCTCAAATCAGTTATTATTATATTGTCAAGTTTATACAGAACCATCAATATTAAATTTCGTTCAATATGACAACCTCAAAGAAAAAAATTTGGCAGCTACATAACGCAAAAAGTCGATTCAGTGAAGTTGTAAGAAAGGCTACCGATGAAGGCCCACAAATCATTACAAAATACGACAAAGAGTGTGTCGTTGTTTTATCTGTTAAGGACTTCAACCGCCTTATTTCATCAAAAGATTCTTTAATCAACTATTTTCAATCATCTCCATTAAAAGGTTTAGAGTTGGATATTAGTAGAGATATGACCGTAAGCCGGAATATTGATTTATAAGCTTTTTTCTCTTTAAAATATCAAATTCACCCCTTCCTAAAATATTCAAACACTCTCTCTCCGGTTTCATTGCCTACCGCTTTTTGAAGCTCTTCAAGTTCTGCCTGTTTAATTTTGTTTACTGAACCAATAGATTTTATTAGCTTTTGCGCCGTTTTTGGACCTATGCCCGGAATATTTGTCAATTCGGAGGTTATCGTTCTTTTTGAGCGCTTACTTCGGTGAAAAGTTATTGCAAACCGGTGGGCTTCATCTCGAACGCGTTGCAATAACTTTAGGCTTGGCGAGGTTTTGGGAATCATCAATGCATCTTTATACCCCGGCACAAAAACTTCTTCTAATCTTTTCGCCAAACCAACAATAGGAGTTTGCCCGTAGTATCCGATTTCTTTAAGGGCTTCGACTGAACTTGATAGCTGCCCTTTTCCACCATCAACCACTATTAAATCCGGTATATGTTGCTGCTCTTTCATAACTCTTGAATAACGACGGATTAGCACTTCCTTCATAGATGCGAAATCGTCGGGCCCCACAACCGTTTTGATATTAAATCGCTTGTATTCCGATTTTCGAGGTTGCCCATCTACAAAACATACCATACTTGCAACCGGGTCGGTGCCTTGCAAATTGGAGTTATCGAAACATTCAATGCGCCTCGGTAGTCTGGGTAAATGTAAATACTGCTGAAGCTCTTTTACCGACTGAGGTATAAAATCTTTTTCGGCTTTTCGCTTTTGCAGGATGTATTCTCCTAAAATCAGTTTGGCGTTTGAAACAGCCATTGCAACCAACTGTGCCTTTTCACCGATTTTGGGTTGAAGCACTGGCACCTTTCTTCCTACCTGACTGCTTAAATATTCCATTAGGGGTTCGGCATCCTCAGGTTCATGACTCAGGTGAACTTCATCCGGTTCAATGCCTGCCAATTCTCCGGTATAATAATCTTCCGCAAAAATCTGAATCAGATATGCATGGGATTTTCCTTCAATATTTTTGATGATTTTATGATGCTTACCAAGTAGCTTTCCTTCTCTTACTTTAAAAATTACACCGCACGCTACAGCGTTTTCATCATCTACGTGGATTGCAAAAATATCACGATTGATTTCATTGCTTGTCACCATTTTCATTTTTTCGCTATACTTTTCGAGAGCATCTATTCCATCCCGTAAAAAAGCAGCATTTTCAAAATCAAGAGCGTCGGCAGCTATTACCATTTCTTCTTTGAGTTCACGAAGCAATTCCGATGTTTTACCATTCAACAGGCGGACTACTTTCTGCATGGTGTCTTGATATCTGTCTAGCGACCAATCACCCGAGCAGTTTTCGAAATAATCATCAAAACAGCTGTGCCACTTCGGTACACCACGATTCAGGTCGATATTGCGAGGAGAACAAGCACAGGTACACAGACCAAATGTCTTGCGAATTACCTCAAGCATGTGCTTCATTTTACCCACATGATCATAGGGACCGTAATACTTGCTACCATCTTTTAGAATAGTTCGAGTTGGGAAAACGCGTGGCTTTTCGTCTCTGGTTACACAAATGTAAGGGTAGCTTTTGTCGTCTTTAAGTGCAACATTATATCGAGGCTGATATTCCTTTATCAGATTATTTTCAAGAATAAGAGCTTCTGCTTCCGAATCGGTGATGATGGTTTCTACATCTTTTATTTTGCTAACCATTACCCGAAGTTTTCCGGTATGATGCCTTGAATCCTGAAAATAAGAACGCACTCTGTTTCTCAGCTTTTTAGCTTTTCCAACATAAATAACTTTGCCTTTCTCATCCTTAAACTGGTAAACACCGGGATTTGTTGGCAAGTTAGAAAGTTTTTGTTCCAGAATATCAACCGATTCGCTCATTCAATAGTTTTTATGCTATCTTGATTATTTAATTGATGACAAAACACCGTTACAGTTACGGTCATTCAATCTTTGGAAGATACATTACATTTGATGAAACCAACAGACATACTATTTGAGGACAACCATTTACTTGTAGTAAATAAACCGCCCAATATCCCGGTTCAGGAGGATGCAAGTGGAGATACTGATTTATTTAACCAACTTAAAGATTACATCAAAATTAAGTATAACAAACCGGGGAATGTATTTCTTGGTTTAGTTCATCGGCTTGACCGACCGGCACGCGGGGTGATGGTGTTTGCACGGACTTCAAAAGCAGCCTCCCGCCTTTCAGATCAATTTAGAAAAGGTACTGTTGAAAAAGAATATTTAATTATCACGCAAGGTAAATTAGAAAAAAAGTCCGGTAAGTTGATCGACTATTTATATAAAGACCGGAATAAGAATGTCGTATCAGTAGTTGATTCAACTTTTGAAGGTGGTAAAAAAGCTATTTTGGAATATGAGGTAATTAACAGATTGAAAGAATTGAACCTTGTGAAAGTAAGGCTTGAGACTGGTAGATCACATCAAATTCGTGTTCAATTTCAAAATGCGGGTACGCCACTTTGGGGCGATCAAAAATATAACCCGGAAGCTACTGTAGGCGAACAACTTGCATTAATGTCTAACAGACTGAAAATTGAACATCCTACTTCAAAAGAGCAACTAAGTTTTTCTTGTCCCTATCCGGATGAATATCCATGGGATGTATTTAAGTTTAAGGATTGAGTAAAAGGTTTCCATTTTAGATTTTAGCCAATCCGGGTTAGAAGAAAATAACCCTTGGGGTAAAATAAAAAAGCCGTCCGAAACCGGACGGCTTTTTAAGCTTCGAAAAATACAGAATTAGTACCTGTAGTATTCCGGTTTGAACGGACCGGCTTTAGGTATTCCTAAATATTCAGCTTGATCTTCAGTAAGCTCATCCAACTCAACACCTATTTTAGAAAGGTGTAATTTTGCTACTTTTTCGTCTAAGTCTTTTGGAAGAACGTGTACATCAACCGTAAACTCTTCCGGACGAGTCCAAAGTGCAATTTGAGCTAAAGTTTGGTTGGTGAAGCTGTTAGACATCACAAAACTTGGGTGACCAGTTGCGCATCCAAGGTTTACCAAACGACCCTCAGCAAGAAGGTAAATTGTGTTACCATTTGGCAATACGTAAGAATCTACCTGTTCTTTAATGTTTTGCTTTTTGGCATTGTTATTCAACCACTTAACCTGTATTTCAGAATCGAAGTGGCCGATGTTACACACAATAGCCTGATCTTTCATTACTTCGAAGTGCTCAGCGCGGATAACATCTTTACATCCCGTAGAAGTAACGAAAATATTACCTTCTCTGGCAGCATCTTCCATTTTTTTAACTTCATAGCCATCCATTGCGGCTTGCAGGGCACAAATTGGATCAATTTCAGTAATAATTACGCGGGCGCCATACGAACGAAGATTTGCTGCTGAGCCTTTGCCTACATCTCCGTAGCCGGCAACAACAGCAACTTTTCCGGCAATCATAACATCAGTTGCTCTTTTTATACCATCAACTAAAGACTCACGGCAACCGTAAAGGTTATCGAATTTTGATTTTGTAACGGAATCATTTACGTTAATAGCTGGCACTTTAAGCGTGCCATTCTTTGCCATTTGGTAGAGACGATGCACACCGGTTGTCGTTTCTTCCGATAAACCGCGAATTTCGGCTAAAAGCTCGGGGTAATCATTATGAACCATAGCAGTTAAGTCGCCACCATCATCCAAAATCATATTTAATGGCTTGCCATCCGGAAAAAACAATGTTTGTTCTATACACCAATCGAATTCTTCGTCGGTCATCCCTTTCCATGCGTAAACCGGAACTCCTGCGGCAGCTATAGCAGCTGCTGCATGATCTTGAGTTGAAAAAATGTTACATGATGACCATGTTACATCAGCCCCTAATTCTACCAATGTTTCAATTAGTACAGCCGTTTGAACGGTCATGTGTAAACAACCTGCAATCCGGGCACCTTTAAGAGGTTTGGTTTCACCGTATTCTTCACGCAATGCCATTAAACCCGGCATTTCTGATTCGGCAATGGTTATTTCTTTTCTACCCCAATCGGCCAGGCTAATATCTTTAACCTTGTAGGGCAATTTTTCTGTGGTTTGGCTCATAAATAATGTTAATTTCGAATTTTTAATAGCTTATAAACATAGGCTTTCTGCCTTAGGATTTCAATTACATAAATTAAACAGATTGAGAGGGTTGGGCGTTCGGGCAGTTTTTGGGAACCTACTGACAATTACTGTGTAGCGATAGGTTCACCTCAAAATTATTCGCCGCATATTTAAAGTTACTTATCCCTTTTGAACAACTGTTGCAATCTATCCACTCGCTTAAAATACACAAAATGTAACCTTTCAATTTTTTTTGAAAATTAGACACTATTCCAATTTCAAACTTGTATATTGTATTTGTGGTTTAAAACGTAACATCGAAAATTGGAAATAACTATGGAAGTAACGACTGATTATAAAGAAGAGATTAGTACTGTCTTAGACAAAGCATCTAAAGCATTAAAAAAACTTGAGACTTTCGACCAGGTTCAAGTCGACAGAATTGTTAAAGTTTTAGCTAAGGTTGTACATGAAAACGCCGAGGTTTTGGCGAAGGAAGCTGTTGAAGAAACAAATATGGGCAATATTCCTGATAAGATTATCAAAAACAAGACTAAATCTGAGTTAATTTATCACGACCTTCGATACGAAAAAACAGTAGGCATCATTGAAGATTATCCCGTTCAGGGCTTAATGACTATCGCCGAACCGGTTGGAATTGTAGCTGCAATAGTTCCGTGCACAAATCCTATTGTTACAGCTATGAGTAATGCGATGTTCTGCTTGAAAACACGTAACCCTATTATCATTGCACCACATCCAAGAGCTAAGTTTGTTACAGAGCATACAGTTAGGCTTATGAATGAGGCTGCCTATAAAGAAGGCATGCCGAGAAACTCTATACAAATCCTTATGGATGCTGACAAAAGTGATATACAAACGCTAATGCATGAATCGAATTACATACTTGCAACAGGTGGCTCAAGTATGGTCAAAGCGGCATACAGCTCAGGAAAACCTTCTCTTGGGGTAGGCGCCGGTAATGTTCCATGTGTTATTCATTCAACTGCAGATATCGAAAAAGCTGTGTCTGATATCATACTTAGTAAAATTTTTGACAACGGACTAATTTGTGCTAGTGAACAAGCCGTAATAGTAAGTCAGGATATTTCTGGTGCAGTTTGGGATGAATTTAAAAAGCAAGGTGCCTTTGTTACATCAATTCCTGAAAAACTAAAGTTGCAGAATGCAGTCTTTGGAGAAAATGGGCATGTACTTCCTAATGTAATTGGTCAAAATGTTCACAAGATTGCTAGCCTTGCAGAACTTAAGTTGCCCAAAAAGCCCGAAATTAAACTATTTCTTGTTCCCAGTGAAGGCGTTGGGCCGGAGTACCCATTTTCCGGTGAAAAGATGAGTCCGATTTTAGCTTTCTTTATTACACCGGATTTTGACACCTCCATAGAATTTGCTCAAAAGATCTTGAACTATCAGGGTGCCGGACACACGGCAGCAATCCACACGAATGACCGTCAATCAGCCATAAAATTTGCAAT
>PXCK01000211.1 GCA_003566635.1 Balneolia bacterium
AATTTGTCTGTTTTTCCTATTTCTACTTCCATTTTTCCAATATCCGGATGTTTTATTGGGTGATAAGCGGTTTGTGGCTCATGATATTATACAATGGCGTGCAAGTGCAGAATCCCTAATTGATCATCGTGAAACGCATGGCGAAAATGCTCTTTGGGCTTCGAATATGTTTTCCGGCATGCCCTCTTTTATTGTAAGCAATACCCGCGTTGTCCCTCATCTTGAACGTTTATACTATACCTTCGCTCCTATTCTTCCGGCTCTACCTCTTTGGGTAATGATGCTGGGCGTGTATATTTTTTTACTGCGATTAAAATTACACCCGTTAGCTGCCTGTTTGGGTGCATTAGCTGTTGCGCTTACCACATACTTCCCCATCATTACCGGAGCCGGGCATAATGCCAAAATATATGCATGGTCGTTCATCCCCTGGATGTTTGTAGGCTACCATATGGTAACACGCTCGCAAAAGTGGATACTAAGTTTAGCAGTTTTTGCCCTAGTTTTAAATTTAGAACTCCGAGCCGGGCACCCACAGGTTACTTATATCTTTATGTATTTGTTTGGTATTTGGTGGGCTGTTGATTTTTATCAGGCATATAAGAACAAAAAACTGCCCGATTTCGCAAAAAAGACAGGACTTTTAGTTACCGCCTGCGTTATTGCGCTACTTTGTAACATCCAGCCCTATTGGAGTATTCAGGAATATACCTCCTATAGTACACGAGGAGGAACGCCGGCAACCGAAACTACCGGCTTAACCTTCGAATACGCTATGGCATGGTCGCATGGATGGTTCGAAATGAGTACATTGCTGATACCCGGTATTATGGGGGGCTCTTCTACCGACAATTTATACTGGGGGCCAAAATCCTTCACTAGCGGACCTCATTATTTAGGAACAATAATTTTCTTTCTGGGACTTTTAGCGCTATTCCGATATGACAATAAATTAAAATGGGTGTTTTTTGGCGGGGGAGTTTTCACCATGCTTCTTGCATTAGGAGAAAATTTCGAATTGCTTAGCAAGTTCATGTTTAATTATGCCCCTATGTTCAGTCGATTCCGGGTTCCTGAAATTTGGTTGATGGTTTCCTCATTTAGTTTTGCTGTTTTAGCCGCAATGGGAGCACATTGGCTGGTATCTCTTGAAGGAAAAACCATACCTAATGCCTTAAAAAAACTCGATTGGCCGGCAGGGTTGGCTATTGGCACCGGGCTTTTATTCCTGATTCTTGTGAACACTACTTTATCATTCGAGAAACAGGGCGAACGCCAAATGCTTGCAAATCAAGTTGCTTCACAAAACAATGTTGAAGTTACCAACCCTCAGGTTCAACAAGTTGTTAATGAATTCCTAAATAACGAAGTAATCCCTGCCCGGGAAGAAAAAGCAGGTGGAGATGCACTTCGATTTTTCTTTTACATTGGTATGGCTATCGTTCTATCAGGGGCGTTTCTGGCCGGCAAGATTCCTGCTGTATTTGCTTTATCAGGTATGATACTTTTAACAGCTATCGATCTCATCTTAATTGGGAATCGCTATATTCCGGAGTCCGGTAAGATTGACAGGTCGTTAAGCATTGAGCAGGTCATTGAGAATCAGCGTCAACCACACCATGATTTTATTATCGCCAGAAACGATAACCAAGCTTACCCCTACCGGGTTTTTCCGGTTGATCAAAATCCGTTTAATACCGCAATACCCGCTTATTTTTATCCGTCTGTTGGCGGCTATAGTGGTGCAAAAATGGGGCGCTATCAAGACCTGATAGACAATGTTTTCTTTAGTGGTCCGGCGGGCATTAATCTTGGACTTCTTAGTATGTTGAATACCAAATATATAGTCGCATCTCAACCCTATAATATTCCCGGCTTTGAAATCATTTATGAAAATACTGATGGTTTTGTGATGAAAAATGAAGATACTCTTCCTAAGTTCTTCTTCCCCGAGACTGTAAATGGTGTTCAATCTCCGGTTGAAATCATAATGGGGATGGAACAAGGTTTTAACCCATCTGAAATTTCATGGATTGAAAAAGATAATTTACTGCCTCATACTGCCGATTCGCTTGCAACTGCTGTAGTTCATACCTATAACGCACGTGAAATTTCTGCAACAATTACCAAAAGTGAACCCGGTTATGTGTTCTTAAGCGAGATTTATTATCCACTTGGCTGGAAAGCCACAGCAAATGGAAACCGGCTCGATATCTATCAAGGTAACTACGCGCTTCGGGTAATTTATCTTGATGCCGGTGAACATGATGTAACGTTCAGATTCGAACCACGTTCGTATTATTTAGGCGGAACAATTTCCTGGGTAAGTAATATTATGCTCATTTTCTTGTTAGGTTTCGGTTGGGTTCATGGTCGCAGGTTCGGTACTGAAAATCAATAATCCAATTCGTTGAAAAAGGTACTCATCATAACCTACTACTGGCCTCCAAGCGGGGGTGCGGGGGTGCAGCGTTTTTTGAAATTCGCAAAATACCTCCCGCATTTTGATGTTGATCCGATTATTCTAACGTGTAGCAACCCAACGTACCCAATCATTGATGAAAGTCTGGAAAGCGAAATACCGAAAAATATTCGTGTATTTAAATCCCGAACTATTGAACCGTTTGGAATCTTCGGATTAATCACCGGCAAATCCAAAGAACAGGTTGCGAATCCCTCAACGGTTTTAAATGCCGATAAAAAGAGTTTTTTTCAAAAAATCGGTTCTTTCATCAGGGCTAATTTGTTTATCCCCGATGCGCGAATAGGGTGGCGTTACATGTCGCGCCGACATGCTTTGGAACTGATTGATGAATTTAAAATAGAAACCATCATCACAACAGGTCCACCCCACTCCGTTCATTTACTCGGAAAAGATTTAGCTACAAAAAGACCTGTAAAATGGATTGCAGATTTCCGTGACCCTTGGGTTGAGATTCATTACAACAAAGCTTTACCCCGAACCCGGCTTGCAAATAAAATCGATGCCTCCCTTGAAGAAAGTGTTCTACAAAGAGCGCATCAGATTGTAGTTACAGCTAACGGAACTGCTTCCCTTTTGCAATCAAAAACGAGTCGTCCGGTTACTATTATTCCCAATGGTTTTGATTATGATGACTTCACTGAAGTTAAAGCATCAACCCAAAATGATGTTTTTACTATTCGGCATGTTGGTAGTATAACAGAAACATCCGTTCCGGCAAATCTTTTAGAAGCGCTATCCTTAATAAAGGAAGCTCCATATAAGCTTGAGTTTATTGGCGAGTGTCATCCCCAAGTTAAATCCCTTGTTCAAAGATTCGGGTTAGAATCAAAAGTAAGTTTCCACGATTACAAACCTCATTCCGTTGCTACAGCTTTGATGCAAACAGCTGATTTAAACCTGGTTGTTGTTCACCGATCCGATGAAAGTGAAGGGCTTGTACCGGGAAAACTGTACGATTATCTAAGATCAGGAAAACCAATTCTAGTCATTAGTCCAAAAAATGGAGATGCATCTCGAATTGCTAAAAAAAGTGGTTTGGGATTTGTGTTTGATCATAGTGCCGTAAATGATTTGAAGACATGGATTGAAGATTTCATCAAAAACCCTTCCAATCCTGAACCAAACACTGATTTCATTCAAAGCTTCTCAAGAAAATCCTTAACCCAACGTTTGGCGGAGTTGCTATGAAAACGCCGGACATCAGGTTACGAAAAGCCGAATTCATCGAACAAAATGCCTTGAAACTCTGGCTAACAGGTTCTGTATATCACGAGAATAGAAAGCTTTCCGGCTCAGAATTTCTTGATTTTTTTATTGATAATGGCAAGCCTCAACTTAATAAGCTTAGTCAACTTTGGGGTTCATTTTGCTGGATAATTCACAGTAACGCCACCATTTGGATAGGGGGAGACACGACCAACTCCCAATCCTTATTTTATGTGGAAGCCGGTAAAAGTCTGATTATTACAGACTCAACCGATTCTGTGTCAGAATCAGAAAGAGGTGATTTAAACCCTCCTTCTGTTGTTGAATATTTGTGCTGCGGGTATGTGAACAAACGCCGAACACTGTACAAAAACATGTATCAGGTTCAGTCCGGAGAGTCTGTAATTTTTGATTTGAGCGGTACAAAGCAAACTATTTTTGAGCGTTGGTTTAAGTTTCAGTTTCATCAGTCAACAGATGATACTAATGATCAAAAACAAAAGTTGATCGATCTAACCGAGCAACTGGCACATTATGTGACAGATTTAGCAAACGGAAGAACCATTTTGCTTCCGCTAAGCGGCGGTTTGGATTCGCGATTACTTGCCGCCATGCTTAAGGACAAAACCAAGAACATTCATACCTTTTGTTATGGTCGTGATAATTCGCCTGAAATAAAAACAAGCCGGTTAGTAGCAAAAAAATTCGGCTTACGCTGGTTTCATATCCCGTATGAAAATAAAAAATGGGTTGAAGCAAGAAAGTCAGCATCTTACTTTAATGATTTAATCGACCTCAGCGATATACATGCCGGAGTAGCGAACATTCAAGAATTCCCGGCCATTTGGGAGCTTTCCAAAACCTATTCAAACCCCAAAGATGTAGTATTGGTTGGTGGTCAGCTTGGCGATCTTTTGGCCGGAGGACGTTCTGTTTATGATCCGAACCCCTACTTACTTTCCACGGGGATTGACAAAACCACAGCATGGAATCATATCAACCATTACGATTTTTCTCTCTGGAAAAAACTGGATATTCCATTCCGATTTGAAGGCAGTATACACGATTCCCTTTTTGCTTATTGGGATTCCCATAACTTCAGGAGCACAGGCGAATATTGTGATATTTGGAATTATTACGAACGGCAGTCAAAATTCATAATGAAAATGAACAGAGTATATCAGGCTTTCGGTTTTGACTGGATTTGGCCATTTACACATCCGGAATACATTCAATTTTGGATGCAAACAGAGGCAGAGCTTCGTTTTAAAAAAACACTTTATAAACAGGTTATTGCAGAGAGAACAGGAATACCCTTAGAACAAGCTTCGAAACAAGGATTAGCAGAGCGGTTAAAAGAAACCATGCAGGATTCTCCCATATTACAACCTGCAAAACGCATCTATAGGTCATACATGGCCTTTAAGAAAAAACAAACGGCTATAGATGAAGACCCGTTGGCAAGTTTCGGGCTTGTTGACCCTGAAGAATTTAAGCGACTGTTCACGGGATACGAAAAGCCGATTTCGTTTCAGGCATTTCAAAACCTAAACCAATTACTCGGTTTTAAAGCAAAAACCCCTCAACAACTTTTTGATTCGATTTAATCATTTGATATTACGATATTCTGAAAACTTAAATAAATGAGTGAAATTCTAACAATTATTGGCGCCAGACCTCAGCTAATAAAAGCTGCAATGGTTAGCCGTGCATTAAAAAATGCAGGAATTCGGGAGGACATCATCCATACGGGTCAGCATTATGATCACAACATGAGTGCCGTTTTTTTGCAAGAAATGGGAATTCCGGAACCTGTTGTAAACCTGGGAATTGGTGGAGGTTCGCACGGTGCCCAAACCGCTGATATGCTCAAAGAGATTGAAGCCTACTTGTTGCGCTCTTCCGTCAAACCAAAATATTTAATGGTTTATGGTGATACGAACTCAACCCTTGCTGGTGCACTTGCAGCAATCAAACTCGGTATTCCTGTAATTCACGTCGAAGCAGGGCTTAGGAGTTTCAATATGGAAATGCCGGAGGAAATCAACCGGATCTTAACCGACAGAATCAGTTCATTGTTGTTTTGCAGCTCGCCGGTTGGTATAAATCATTTAAAAAATGAGGGCATTTCGGAGGGCGTTTATGATGTAGGCGATGTAATGCATGATGCCGTTATTGCCTTTTCAGGAATAGAACCTGAAAATAATACTCTTGTAAATTTCGTGAAGTCAAACACCGATTTTGCTCTTTTAACCCTTCATCGTCCTTCTAATGTAGATACATTAGAACGCCTTCAACAGGTTATGGATGCTCTTGGAACAGTTGATATACCGATTTTATGGCCTGTCCATCCAAGAGTATCATCAAAGCTTGATAAAGTGAATTTACCCGAAAATGTTACAACCATTGCTCCCCTCTCTTACACCCAAATTGTTTGGACGTTAGCCAAAAGCAAAAAGGTTTTAACTGATTCTGGCGGTTTACAAAAGGAGGCCTACTGGTTGAAAACGCCGTGCATCACCATCAGGAATGAAACTGAATGGGTAGAAACGTTGGATAATGGCTGGAACATTTTGGCAGGAAATCGTTTGGACGAATTAGCTCAATTATTTAAGCTAAAACCAACTGCTGATTGGAAACCATTGTACGGCGACGGAAAAGCTTCCGAAAAGATTGCCTCAATCATTAAAGACAATATGAATGGTAGTTGATATTCGTGAAATACCACAGGAAGATTGGAAAAAGTGGGACTGCTTTGTGCTTGCCCAGCGGGATGGCACCGTTTTCCACACAACCCATTGGCTAAAGCATCAACCTGTTGGTGAAATTGTGATTTTTGGGTTTTATCTGGATAATGTATTAGTTGGCGGATTCATTATAAATGAAATCACTAAAGCCGGATTCAAAATTATACCCCAACCCGTTTTAACGCCTTATAACCATCCTGTTTTTAGCGATAAAGTTATATGTGAGAGAAGGGTTGAATTGTTTCGAGATCATTTTTTGAAGATTCTTTCCATTTATGACTCCTATCGTATTTCGGAAAGCTACACTACCGATAAATTATTCCAAAACTTAGCAGGTGTTGAACCGGTTCATCAATTCAGAACACAGATTTTAACTAAGTCAGAAGAAAATTTTTATGCTTCTTC
>PXCK01000194.1 GCA_003566635.1 Balneolia bacterium
TCCGGCAATGACGTCATTTGTGTAGACAACAATCCTGATAAACTCGAAAAGTTACGTAAAGGGATTATACCAATTTACGAACCGGGTCTTGACACTCTATTTCATCGCTCCATTCGTGAAGGCAGGCTAACCTTTACAGATGATTTAGCTTATGCAGTTCATAATAGTGATATCATTATGCTATGTCTTCCAACACCGCCGGGAGCCGATGGTCAAGCAGATTTAAGCTTTGTGCTTAATGTGGCTGAAGATATAGCCGGTATAATGAAAGAGTATAAGGTTATTGTTAACAAAAGTACGGTTCCTGTTGGTACAGCTGATAAGGTTCGTGAAGTTATTTCGTCAAAAACCGATGTGCCTTTCGACGTTGTTTCAAATCCGGAATTTTTAAGGGAAGGTGCTGCTGTAGAAGATTTTCTTAAGCCGGAACGCGTTGTTATTGGTGCATCAGGCGAAAAAGCCCGAGATATGATGCAAATGTTGTATGAACCATTTGTTAGAAGTGGTAATCCAATTATTTTCATGGATGAAAGAAGTTCCGAGCTTACCAAGTATGCTGCAAACTCCTTTCTTGCTGCTAAAATTTCATTTATGAATGAAGTTGCCAATCTATGCGAACGAGTAGGTGCGAATGTAGACAATGTAAGACGTGGAATAGGTACGGATACCAGAATAGGTAAACGATTCTTATTTGCCGGAATTGGTTATGGCGGTAGCTGTTTTCCAAAAGATGTACAGGCTCTTGATTTTACATCCGATCAATATGACTATGATTTTAAAATACTTAAAGCTGTAATTGATGTTAATAACAGACAGCGATTAACCATGTATGATAAAATCATGCACTATTTTGATGGTGATGTTTCAGGTAAAACGTTTGGTGTTTGGGGATTGGCATTTAAACCGGAAACAGATGATGTTAGAGAAGCTCCTGCACTATATATCTTGCAAAAATTAATCGTATCAGGAGCTAAAGTTAAGGCTTATGACCCCGAAGCTATAGATACTTTCAAAACTGCTATCGGTCCGGAATTTGCCGATAAAATTGAGTTTGTTTCTGATCAACAATCTGCCCTTAAAGATGTAGATGCTCTCGTAATCTGCACAGAATGGAATGAATTCAGAAGACCGGACTTTACTAAGTTCACAACCTCAATGAAGACTCCTGTTATCTTTGATGGGCGTAATTTATTTGACTTAGAAAGAATCAAAAAACAAGGAATTACTTATATAAGTGTAGGAAGGGAAACAGTGAATGCATAAGCCTAAGGTTTTAATCACAGGTGGAGCGGGGTTTCTCGGTTCTCATTTATGTGACAAGTACATTAAAAATGGATATCAGGTTGTTTGTATGGATAACCTTATTACCGGAAACTTGGATAACGTAAAGCATCTTTTTGAAAATGAAGATTTTACTTTCATTAATTATGATGTTACCAACTTTGTGTATGTTCCAGGAAAGCTTGATTTAATCTTACATTTTGCTTCTCCTGCATCCCCAATCGATTACCTAAACATGCCTATTCAAACGCTTAAGGTTGGATCGTTGGGTACACATAAAACGCTAGGTTTAGCTAAAGAAAAAAATGCACGATACTTGTTGGCTTCTACATCTGAGGTTTATGGTGATCCGTTAATTCATCCACAAAAGGAAGATTATTGGGGAAATGTGAATCCTATTGGGTATAGAGGAGTTTATGATGAAGCCAAGCGTTTTGCCGAAGCAATGGTGATGGCTTATCACCGATTTCATAATGTTGATACTCGTATCGTTAGAATTTTCAATACTTATGGTCCGAGAATGCGTACCAATGATGGTCGTGCTCTACCGGCATTTATGTCACAAGCAATTCGAGGTGAAGACATTACAGTATTTGGTGACGGTTCCCAAACACGTTCTTTTTGCTTTGTAGAAGATTTAGTTGAAGGTATTTTTAGGCTATCACAGTCGGATGAAGTGAACCCGGTCAATATTGGGAATCCGGAGGAAATTTCTATTAAAGAATTTGCTGAAGAGGTGATTTCTTTAACCGGTACAAAAGGAAAAATAGTATATAAAGACCTGCCAAAGGATGATCCGCAAGTTCGCCAACCTGATATTACTCGTGCAAGAAGTATTTTAAATTGGGAACCAAAAGTGTCTCGTAGAGAAGGACTTAAACGTACTTTAGAATACTTTAAGCAAGTTGTTTGAAATAAATGTACATCCTCGGGATTTCCTGTTACTATCATGATTCTGCTGCAGCTTTATTGCATGATGGCATCCTTGTAGCAGCAGCTCAGGAAGAGCGTTTCACCCGTAAAAAACATGATCCCGGTTTTCCCACGAATGCAATCAATTACTGTTTGAAAGAAGCAGGAATTTCCATGAAAGATGTGGAAATTGTTGCATTTTATGATAAACCATTTTTGAAGTTCGAGCGCATACTTGAAACCTATCTTGGTTTTGTTCCTCGTGGAATAAGAAGCTCATGGAAGGCCTTGCCTATTTGGATTAAAGAAAAACTATGGATATCGGATTTAATCCGAAATGAACTCGATTTTGAAGGGAAACTTTTATTTCCGGAACATCACGAATCTCATGCTGCCTCGGCTTTTTTCCCTTCGCCTTTTGAGGAAGCCGCCGTTCTTACTATGGACGGTGTAGGTGAGTGGGCTACATCTTCTATTGGTCTTGGTAAAGGAAACTCTTTAAAGCTCATTAAAGAGCTCGAATTTCCTCATTCTTTGGGACTTTTGTATTCTGCTTTCACCTACTATTCGGGGTTTAAAGTGAATTCAGGTGAGTATAAGTTGATGGGTTTGGCTCCTTATGGCAAGCCTATTTACGCCGGACGCATCAAAGAATACCTCCTGGACATAAAAGAGGATGGCTCATTCCGCATGAATATGGATTATTTCGGATATGGTTCCGGATTACGTATGACAAATGGAGCTTTTGATACGCTTTTTGGCGGACCACCTCGAAAACCAGAGTCGAAATTATCTCAACGTGAAATGGATTTAGCTGCATCTGTGCAAGCTGTTACTGAGGAGATTGTCCTGAAAATGGCAAAGAATGCAGTTAAGCTTACAGGCTCTAAAAATATTTGCCTGGCAGGTGGTGTTGCCCTCAATTGTGTTGCCAATGGAATTTTGGAGAGAAGCGGGATTGCTGATAACATTTGGATTCAACCTGCTGCCGGAGATGCAGGAGGAGCAGTTGGCGCAGCCTACGTGGGCTGGTATCAGTATTTAGACAAACCACGTAAGGTTACAACTGGTGAAGATGCCATGTTCGGCAGTTATCTTGGCCCATCATTCAGCGATGATGAAATTGAAGCTTTCGTTAAATCAAATAACTTAGATGCTCAGAAATACTCAAAGCAAGATTTGATTACTGAAACGGCTAAGGCTATAGCCAATGGCGAAGTTATTGGGTGGTTTCAGGGACGGATGGAATTTGGTCCGCGTGCTTTAGGCAATCGGTCTATATTGGGAGACCCAAGATCACCTGAAATGCAAAAAACGCTCAACCTGAAAATCAAATTCAGAGAAAGCTTCCGACCATTTGCGCCTAGTGTGCTTAAGGAGCATGTTCGGGATTGCTTTGAAATGGATGTCGAAAGTCCATATATGCTCTTGGTAGCGCAGGTTCACAAAGACCTTAAAAAAGAAACGAATCCAACAGCAGAGGGTTTTGCTCGATTGTATCAAATTCGATCTGAATTACCCGCTATCACTCATGTTGATGGATCAGCCAGAGTTCAAACAGTATCTGAAAAAACAAACCCGGATTATTATAATCTCATAAAAGCATTTCAAAAACTAACGGGCGTTCCTGTTCTAATCAACACTAGCTTCAATGTGAGGGGTGAGCCGATTGTCTGTACTCCGGAAGATGCCTATCGTTGTTTTATGCGCACCAATATGGATAGGCTGGTACTTGGTAGTTATGATTTCCGTAAAGTAAATCAACCCGAATTTGAAGATCCATCAAACTGGCAGGAGGAATTCGAACTTGACTAAAGTTGTACGTTTCCTAAAAGAGCTTCAAAAAGAAATTCCTGTTAGCAATAAAAAAATCAGGGATTTTGGATGGGTTATGTTGATTGTGCTTTCGGGCATTGTGCCCCTGTTTATATCATGGCGCAACGATTGGTCAATCACAGAATTGATGCTGTGGTTTTTTGGAATTGGGCTTGTTTTGTTTGTTCCTTCAGTAACGTTTCCGAAAGCAATGACCGGAATCTATCGCGGGTGGATGACTTTGGCAATTTTACTTGGATTGTTGATGACCAAGGTGATTATTAGTTTGGTTTTTATTTTTTTGATGACCCCCATTGGGTTAATTCGAAGAATGTTAGTAAAAGATCCGTTAAAAATGGAGCGAGACGAAAGAGCCGAAACGTATTGGGTTGATAAAGAGGAGAGAGACCGTACATCCTACGAAAAACAATATTAGGATGCGACTGATCGATCTTTATCCGTATCGCATGGTTGATGAAACACCGGAGTTTCTATTACTCAAAAGGTCGGACAAGGTAATTTACTCGGGTGAGTGGCGAATGATTGGCGGAAAGGTGAAAGAAGGAGAGCATAGAGCCGATGCTGCATTGAGAGAGCTAAGGGAAGAAACAGGACTAATTCCTTCATTATTTTGGGCCATTCCGTCCGTGAATTCCTTCTATGATGTAAAGAATGATGCAGTTCATTCCATTCCCGCTTTTGCGTGTGAAATTGGATACGGGAGTGAAATCAAGCTAAATCATGAGCATACCGATTATGGCTGGTTTACAGCCGAAAAAGCAACAGAAATAATTTCGTGGCCTGAGCAACAAAGGCTTATATTGTTAGTTAATTCTATTTTAAAAACAGGAAATATTAACCCCGTCCTGATTATTAAGTCTTGAAATATTTAGCATATATATTTGTTTTCCTTCTTATTGCTATCATCTACCTTGATGATGCTGAAGCACAAAATTCCGGCTATGAAGTTCGATTTGCACCCGATTTATGGTATAATGATGTAGATGGAATTCGTGTTGGAGTTAGAATGCGGGGTCAGGTTCCCGGAACGTTTGACGATGGTTCTCACAGATTAGATACAGGGCTTTGGCTTGGTACATGGATTCCGGATCACCCTGTTTCTTACTATGTGAAATACACTAATCCTATTCAGTCCATCTCAGACTTTAATAGCGAAGGAAGCTACAGCCTGATCTCCAGTATAAGAACGGGTTTTCACAGGCATGGGGTTCGATTTGATAAACGCTGGCAACCCGGGTTTAATGAAGATGAATTTACGGAAATGTTCTTCTTTGGTGGCGCGCATAATCATTTTGCTACCGATTATTTAGTGTTTCCTGTTTTGTTTCAGGATGATTGGATTCCATTTTTATGGGGAGGACTTACCAATCAACGATTGAATGAAGCCGGGTCACCTTTATATGTGAATATTCAATTCCGAAGTGGATTAAGTGGTGATTCAGATTTGTTTTTGCAGTCATCGGTTGAGCTAAGAAGCCGAAGAAATCTGGGAGATCATTTTACGCTTAGAGGCAGATTATTCGGTGGTGCTGAAACCGGAGATGTGCCATCAGAATATAAAGTTATGGCTTCTATGGCTCCAGCTATTGAGTGGATGAGTTCAGGCTTTTTCCGGGCTAAAGGAACAGTACCAAAAACTTGGGTCGAAAATGGTGTTATTCAGGTTACGGGTTCGGGACCAAATATCAGAGGGTATGTAAAACGAGACGCTGAGTTGCTTGAAGCGGGCATCCTTCCATCTTATACCTATTATGCCGGATTGAATACTGAGCTGGATTACCCGAATCCGATTAATACCGCTTTTGAGAAAATTCCGATTGTTGGTGATTTTCTACGGTTGCGCTCTTATGCATTTTTTGATGTGTTGACAGGCGAGGACATCATGGGCGACTGGAACCGGATTTACAATGGGGGATTGGGTTTTGCATTATCACTAAATATTCCTGATCAATTAGGCAAACCAAGGGGATTTGTATTCAGGTATGATGTACCGTTTTATCTGTCAGACCCTGTATTAGGAGAGGATAACTTTCGCTACCGCAGTGTGTTTTCAATCGGCGCGATTATTGGGTTTTAGTTTTTAATTGTGAATTGTGAATTGTGAATTGTGAATTGTGAATTGTGAATTGTGAATTGTATAAATAGTTTAGTTAAGTAATTTAAAAAAAGTCTGACGGTTAATAGACGGTTTTTTCATGTCACAACGTAAACTCCCTCTCCCACAAAGTTGTATCTACCTATATCGTGCAAAATTTGGGAGAGGGCGTAGAAAAATTAAGTCATTCTGATTCATTTTATTAAATATGAATTCAAATATTTATGGCTTACTCCCAACTCTAACTACATTTTGACATCTTTTCTAATTTATTAAATCCATAAACGCAAAGTATTCCCCCAAATACATCAAAGGGCAGTCTTTTATTTTGAGGTGCTGGCAGAAAATTGGCTTAATTGACAAAAAACTTCTGTGAGTAATTATCATCATCTGACATAAGTAGTATTTATTAGAACCGGTATGAACAATTTCAAGGTCTATTAGAAGCAATCACGGTATATAGACATTGATTAATTAATTAAGGGAAAAGCTTTTGAAATATATTCATGAGCAGGTTAAGGAGATACTAATCGGCCTTATTTAAATAGAGGAAATAGAAAGCTCCGGTGACACAGCGACCAGAAATAATCACTCCGTGTACTGTTATTGAATTAGCTATAGTGGATGCGGAACTTTGATTATTTCCGCTGTGGCACAACAGCTTTCCCTCTATTTAAATACAGCCGTGATTTTTGGTTACTTTTTATCTAGAA
>PXCK01000207.1 GCA_003566635.1 Balneolia bacterium
GTCTTTCAAAAATATCATTTATAAAAAATTTATGGCCTGT
This sequence comes from Balneolia bacterium, assembly GCA_003566635.1. Taxonomy (GTDB): domain Bacteria; phylum Bacteroidota; class Rhodothermia; order Balneolales; family Cyclonatronaceae; genus PXCK01. The sequence goes on from PXCK01000207.1 coordinate 41, forward strand.
AAAGTAGCGTACTAAAGATGTAGAATAAACGTGAGAAAGCTTATTTATGAATAAAAACACTATCAGAACAGAGACTAAAAAAATAGCAGGTAAGCTTGGTTTTAAGCTTTGAGTGACAGGTGGTGGTAATGAAATTTGCGGTTTAGCTTGAAATGAAAATACTGACAATACTTCTCCTACCCCTGTATCTTCTTTGAGAGCATTTGCCAGTTTTTCACCTTTAAATACTAATAAAGAGTTGTGAGAAGCATATTTTATTAAGTAATCATGTAGTAAACGGGGATGAAATTCAGTAAAAGATGAAATTATACCGATGGCACTATGAACATTATTATGTTCTTTGAATTGAAAAAAATAATCAACTTCAACATCCGGATTTTGATGCGTAATAATAAATGCATCTATATCAAGCTCGTTTTGAACGTTTTCTTTCAACTCCATGAGTGAACTCACGACTTGTACCGATGTTAAGTTGGGATGCGATGCAATTATCACCCCTTTTAAAGATCTCCTAACAATTTCATCATTACTCAACAGGAGTAATCTTTCAGGAATTGATGTGGGCAGATCTCTAATATTCCATCTATTCTCAGTAATCAATACCACCTCAAAACCCCGAACTGAAGCTTCCTGTAACACACTCATGGGCGTGCTTAATGGTAAAAAAACTAGATTTATCTCATGGTCTTGAAGAATATCTAGCTTTAGTAAAAGATCCTGTGGGACTGAATCCCATATTGCACCACTTTGAACCTGAGCTTGAGGCAAACCACAAAAGCTAAACATACAGGCTATGCCAACTAAAAATGAAAAAATTAAGCCCTGCAGGTTCTGCATCATCTATTTGCCGGAGTGAAGCGGTATTGCTCTTGTCTCTTTATACGTTGATAAGACAATATTTGAGCGAGTCTTTTTAACACCCGGCATTGCCTGGATTTTAGATAGTAATTTTTCTAAAGAAGCTGCATTATACGTTCTGATTTTCAAAAAGTGGGAACCGTCTCCTGTAATAGAGTGGCACTCTAAAATTTCATCTTCTTTTTCTACACTTTCAATAAATCCTCTGTAATACGAGGAATTATCAACCTCCACGAAAATCATTGCTGTAATATCAAAATCGAAATCTCTGGGGTTCAAAACAGCATAGTACCCTTCAATCAGTTTTCTGTCTTCCAATTTTTTCATACGCTCAGACACAGATGGAACTGACAAATTCACGATTTCCGCGATTTTATTGCGTCTTGCACGACCGTTTGATTGTAGCTCTTCGAGTATTTTGATGTCCGTTTCGTCGAGATTTTGTGCCATTTCAAAGTCTTTTTTTTAGTAAATCTTTCAAAAGTTCATTTCAACCAAATATAAACCTAAATAAATTAGGCAGGCAACGTTAAAGTTTTGCTTATACTTAAAATAATTAGCACAATCTACACATCCTTGTGTAACAAATGTAACTGAATGCCATTTTCATTAGTGATAAATTCACACTCAAACAAAACTAAATTAACTCTGATTTATACATCCGGGAATTATGATTACTGCTGTAAAGTCCATGCTTTTAACAAATTGGCACCCCCTAAGGTGGGTCGCACTTTTTATTTCACTTATGTTTTTCTGGAACGCCTATACCTATGATTCGGGTATGGCGGCTGTTTTGGGAGCATTTTTTGCATTCCAAACAATTACAAACACAGGTTGTTTAGTTGGATCTTGCGCAGGTGGAAGTTGTTCGCCAAATGTTGAAAAATCAACTTCTCAACCTATAGACGATGTATCATTTGATGAAATCGAGGGAGACAAAAAATGAAGAATCCTAAAGAACAATCCTTTACAGACCTAATTAAAGGTAAAACACCGGTTTTAGTTGATTTTTACGCTGATTGGTGTGCGCCATGTAAAATGATGACACCCATTTTAGCACAACTAAAATCAAAAATGGGAGATAAAATTCACATCATAAAAATTGATGCTGAAAAGAATCCTGCCGCAGCTATAAAATATCAGGTTAGGGGAGTACCGGCTTTACTTCTATTTAAAGAAGGCTACGTACTTTGGCAGCAATCGGGTGTTCGTCAGGCAGCAGAGTTAGAAAAAATCATCAATGACAAGCTATCACACTTTAACGAAATGCAAGGAGCTTAGATATGAGTATAAACGAACAACACAGTTACGATGTAAAAATAACGTGGAAAGAAGGTCGCAGAGGTCGAATGCAGTCTAGCGTTCTAAATGATGTAATTGACGTTGCCACACCTCCTGAATTTCCCGGTGGAGTTGAAGGCGTTTGGTCACCTGAACATCTGTTTACGGCTTCGGTAAGCAGTTGCTTTCTTTCGTCTTTCTTAGCAATTAGTGAATACTCAAAACTGGATTTTGACGATATTGTAGTGAATAGTGAAGGTATAATGAGCAAGACAGACGGAAAATTTATAATGAGCAAAATTATCCTACAGCCTGTATTAACCATTAGTGATGCTAAATTTGAGGCTAAAGCATATCGACTACTTGAAAAAGCCGAACAAATTTGTCTTATCACACGGTCAATTAAGTCCGAGATTGTTTTTGAACCAAAAGTTCATGTTTTGGCTAAAGAATCTGCCATTGTATAGTTTTATTTTGTAGTTTGCGATACCATTATCAATCAAAGACGGCTCAAAAAAACCGTCCGGCACTCTACATTTATAAGCTATGCGTTTCGAAACAAAAGCTATCCATTCCGGTCTTTCAATTGGAAATCCCTCTAAATCGGTCATCCCGCCTATTTCACCAAGCACAATTTTCGAAATTGATGCAGACGGAAGACGTGAAGAAGATCTTCATTATTCAAGATTAGCGAATCCGAACAGATTGCAATTCGAGCATCTCATTGCAACCCTGGAAGGAGGAGAAGTAGCAGCTGCGTTTAGCTCAGGTATTGCTGCTGCATCTGCTTTGTTGCAGACTTTAAAACCCGGAGACCATGTTATAGTCCCGGAAGATGTGTATGCCGGTAATCGTAAAATGATTACCGATATTATGCTTGGATGGGGGCTTGAGGCCGACTTTATCCATATGGGTAGCCTTGAGCGCATTGAAAGCTGTATAAGACCTGAAACAAAACTAATTTGGGTTGAAACCCCCTCAAATCCACTCATGCGTATTTCTGATATACGGGGGATAAGCACCCTCGCAAAGTCTAAAGGAATCCGTACCGTTGTGGATAATACCTGGCCAACTCCCGTCAACCAGCTCCCACTGGCTTTAGGTGCCGATCTTGTTCTTCACTCTACGTCAAAATACTTTGGTGGACACAGCGATATTCTTGGTGGAGCTTTGGTTGCTAAAACCAATGATGAATGGTGGAGCAGAATTGAAATTGTTCAAAAAATGGGAGGCGCCGTTCCCTCCCCTTACGATTGCTGGATGCTCTCTCGCAGCACACGTACCCTTGCCTACCGAATGAAAGGGCATAATGAGCACGCACAAAAAATTGCTGAGGAGCTAGAAAAACATCCAAAAGTAAAAGAACTGTATTATCCAGGATTACCGTCTCATCCGGATTTTGAGTTAGCTAAAAGCCAAATGACAGGCTTTGGCGGAATGATTTCTTTTCTGATTGATGGAAGCCCTAAAGATGCTATTAAAATTGTTGGAAATTCGAAAATTATTAAGCGGGCAACAAGTCTTGGCGGTGTTGAAAGTACGTGGGAGCACCGGCTAAGCAGCGAAGGAGAAGGCTCCATCACGCCAAAAACGCTCATCCGTTTAAGTGTGGGATTAGAACATCCCAATGATCTGCTTGAAGACCTGATGAATGCTTTGGGTTGATTGGTAGCGATGCGTAACCTCTTCTTTTTTTTCTTATTGTAGGGACTGGTCGGGATCTGTCCCTATTTGTTATACCTCAAACTCAACCCAACGGAAGGAAAAACTTCGGGACGGTATCTATGTACCAAGGGATGATCTTCCTTAACCGTCAGGTTAGTACGACTTTTTCAATAAATCAAACATATAAGGGATGACAAGATTATAAAAACCCAAACCCAGTGGCAGGATAACGGCATGGTCAGCCGGGAAACCGAAAAGATGCATACCGCTGAACATCAGATTGCGGGTTTCCGGCTTTTTTAATGAATGTCAGCTATTTTTCCACCACCTTTAAAAAAGAGTTTGGCGTGCTACCTTCGAAGATTTAGAAATGACAAAATGATTCAAACGGTGATTGCATTAAAAAAATAGTCAACTCTAAATAAATGTGATGAAAATAATTATTATTATAAACACCGATGTATTATGAAATCATAATCTTCATCATCGGCCGCAATCGATTATAATGTGGCATTTCGGCGGGGTGATTAATTTGCTAAAATACCTGACTCTCTTTTATCACAACACCATGCATTTACGGCTCCTTCTGATTTTGATATCACTCCTGCTCGGTTCCTGTGCGGCGTCCCATATGCCGCACAGTGAGCTTGTTATGTTCCAGGAAAGAGAAACTGCCGACGGCGAGTTGGTTGATTCCCGCTATGTGCATGGTTTAGTCAGCGGCAGCCAGGATTTAGTGGGTGCAGGCAAAATCCTTGAATCCAACCCCGGATTTGAATCTGCCTACATTGGGCCTTTTATTTTTACACATCTTGTGTTCATGAACCCAATTGGTACGTCTTTCTCTGCAGCTATCGGGACCGGCCTGGGTTTTGATGCGACCTTCCCGTTTCTTCAAAAATATTTTGGCAAAACCTACCTCACGCAGTCTTTCTCACCCTCCTTCACCTTTGATAAATATATTCCTAACCTTCAAACCATATTTCAAAAAAGGTTATACGACGGAAATCCTTTCGGGCTCAGTATAGGTGCACAATATCAGAACAGAGCCATATATTTTTCTGGCAAGGCGGAAGGTATTGATGACTGTCCCGGTACTGGGACTTACATGTGGGGCTGCAGTGGTTCTGTAAACCGCCATAGTGTCGGATTACGGATGGTGGCCACACTTTCGGACAGGTCTAAGGCTCATCTCAACCAACAAATGATGATGTATGGAGCTTTCAGTCTCAACTATGACCTGACACACAGCTTTATCTTTCCGTCGGTTTCTCTCTCGTTCACGCTTCGATGAGCAATCGGGGTCAAATACTTAATTTCCCCTAATTCTGCCTAAAAATTGAACCGTAAGGTCGCCTTTACGCCTTCGCCGCCGGATTCTAGCGGAAGTCCGAATGAAATATCGGGAAGGTTTTGATTGTGATTCCGGGCCTGAACAAAGGCGTTGATGCCGCTGGTCAGGTTCGATGCGTTGAACGAAACTGTATGCGTTCCGGCATTTTGATGGGCGTTTACCAACGTCACCACGCGCTGTCCCATTACTTTGTATACATTTAAGCGCACGTTGGTTGCTTAGGATCGTACTGAATTTGAGTGACAGGGTTGAACGGATTGGGGTAATTTTGGTATAGCTTAACCTGCTGAGGAAGTTCTTCATCTACTGGTGCCGATGTAGCCGTATTGAAACAAGATGCCGGATATTCCTCAACTGTTTCGAGAGTGAGTTCCTGCAAGCAATTAGCTAATGCTTCTGAAGGCGCTTCAAACGGCCCTCCCCAAGCGTTAAATAACTGATTAGGTAAATTTGTAGGTTCCAGATTCAACAGCATGGCATAATATACCAATGCAATATAATATCTGCCCGGATCATTCAAATGGATATCATCTTCAAAGAAATCTTCCATTTCCTCTATTCCGGAAACAGTTCCGGCTGCAACAGCATCATAAAGACGTGCCAGAGCTTGCCCGCCGGGTATCATACAAACCGGCTCTTCGGGATTATAGGTATCATTGAGATGATCTACCACGCTTTCCCACAAGGCAAGGTCGTCATCCAGCCGCTGCCGCCAATCAGCTGTATCAATGTCATGATCACAACCTGTTGGTGTTCCACTCAGGATACAATGCCAAACCTCGTAAAAGAAAATGCGGATTCCCGGATTGTGAGTTGTGGTATATTCATAAAACAGCTCTGCATATTCGTAGGTTTCTTCAATTCCCCATGGTGTCCAATGGCGTGGCAGACCATGTTCATATACTGGTGGGCTTAAAACCGGCAATGAGCGTTTCTGATTTGGTGAGAGACATCAAAAACAATTCTTCCAATTTCATCAACGCCCAAAAATTCTTAAAAGAAAATTCTCGTGGTTGGATTAGCAATATCACCCCTACAGGGTTTGATGAATCTTTTGTTTGCATTTTGCTATAATCTTATCATCCCTCCGGGATTAAAAATATGCCTTTGGACAGTACATTAAGAAAATAAGCCGGCTGTATTTCATTTGGGGTGTAATTTTTTATTAGGCCATTTTAAACTTCTTTTGGTAGCTTGCATTGTAGAATTATTAGTGGCTTAGCGTCTTCGCTAGACCCCCAATCGTAGTTACACTTTAACCCAGATTACATGATAGGGATACATCATTATTATTTTTAGACATGAAGTCAACAGGAAATTTTATGAAAGCTTCTAGAGCGTAATTTGGGTTTAAACTTTATCAATCAAAATAAAACTCGCTAAACATTCTGTCTTTCCCATCAGCTTGTAAAAAATTGATTATTGACACCTAATGCAACTTGTTTGCAATTAGATTTTTGAAGTGCTTTATGTATATTCTTCAAAATTTCAACCTCCTAACCGCAAATCCGATGAAGTTATTCTATACCATTTTAATCATTACTTTTTTACTCCCCCCAATCTTATTTGCTCAGACTGATGAAATCTATTTCCTCACTCAC
>PXCK01000073.1 GCA_003566635.1 Balneolia bacterium
CGTGTTCTTTGTAGAAGAAAATTAAAGACTTTCTTTGACTTTTAACACAGTACCTCTCCCAAAATTTGCACGATACAGTTAGATACATCTTTGTGGGAGAGGGAGTTTGATTCGAAGTATGACAAAATACAAAGCTCGAAAAATTCAACCATTTTTTACTATGGCTTAGATTACCCTCTCCCAAATAAACCTTTACCACGAAATCCCAAGCTAATTTGGGAGAGGGACAGGGTGAGGGTGAAGTACCGTGCAAATAATCAAAGATTTTTTAAACGATTAGACGAAATAAAATGGGTAAAACCCAAGTTTAACACCTAATTAACACCACATTGGGTATCTAAGTCATTGATTTTTAATATCCGAAAATTATTCACAGAAAAAAGTGCGGCAGTTAGGAAAAAGCCATGCTCAGCGTACTCAAGAATGGTTCAACTAATTCTCCCACTCCTTGCCAACAACAAAACTTATTCTTGTGAATAATCCCATAAAAAAAAGCCCCAAATTGGGGCTTTTTTTTAATTGTCCATTAAGTCAATTTCGGAATCATCATCTTCACCGTCATTCGGGTCATCTTCTCCATTCAGAAGCACACGGTTTTCCAATACAGCTGCACTACTTGTTGCAACTCTGAATCCGATTAAAGGACTTGCTCTGTGTCCTTGATGGTGGTTTCTAACACCTGAACCTATAAAGAACAAGGAAGAAGCCCATGATCCACCTCGGTGAACTTTACGTGTTTCTGCAAGATTGAAATTAGATGGTGTAACCATCATTCTGTCTTGCTCTAAAATTCTATACGTGCTACTGTATGAATCGAGCACCCACTCACTCACGTTACCTGCCATATTATAGAGTCTGAAACGGTTTGGCTCAAATGCATCAACAGGAGCAAAAAGCGTGTAGCCATCAAGATTATAAACTCCACGTTCCTGCATGTAGTTTGCTAAATAGTTACCACTACTATCCTGACCTGTATAACCATCCCAAGGGAACACTCTTCCTCCAACACCTGATTTAGCAGCATATTCCCACTCAACTTCGTTTGGCAAACGTAACCCCGACCAAGCTGCAAACAGCATAGCCTGATACCAGTTTACCGCAACTACGGGATGGTCGTTATAGGCTTCAGAGTAGAAATAATCACTAAATGGCAAGACATTATTTATATTAAGCTCATTCCAACTTGCCGGGTCAGGTCTTAGATTTTCAACAGAAGTCAACTGAATATCAACCGGTACTTCGCTTAGATCTATTTGAGCACGCTCTAAAAGTTCTTGCATACTTGGAGGGTTACCGATTATATATTGCTGATAGTTCTCAGATCCCGGGAAATTTAACCCCATAGCCGCCATGAATAACTTGTATTGTTTATTAGTAATTGCTTTAGGGCTCATTGCAAAATCTTGAACCGAAACTCTTAAACGACCATAGTTTTGAATACGAAACGGATCTTCATCAACATGACCAATCATAAAAGTATTACCGGGCAACTTATTTAAAACTATACTATAGTTAGTATTACCAAGGTTATGCTCAAAAAACTGTATTTGATTAGCAAGCTCATCAATCATTAGACCGGGAGTGTCGCGGTCAACTGCTATGTCATCAAATAACTCAAAGAATACTTCACGATCTTCAGGAGAATCCATATCCATAGAGCCTTTTGCAAAATCAAGCTGTGTTCTTAAATCCCAGCCTAAACCTGCTCTAAGATCTCTTGTTCTTGGACCACTTTGAACAGGCAAATTCATACCAACTGATATAATGGCAGCTCTGTTAGGTCCCTGGTCTAAGCTTATATCTCTTACACCATCAAAATATGGCGATAAGAAGTCGCGATAACTCACTTTAGTAAAGAACTCAGTGTCTGAAATCATAAAGTTAAAACGCATACCATAGGTTATAGCCATTAATGAGCCCGGTATTGTTTCACCGTCAGCTACGGCCTCCGGCACATCTCGAATGCTGAAGTCTCTTGTTGCTCTATTCGTTGGAATATCGGGCTCCACCAAATCCCCACTTTGATTAAAGAAAGCATCTGCACGAGGATCATTATAATAAATTCCAAAAGACAGCATGGGTTCAATACTAAAATTGGGAGTAGGATACATACGTAAGCCGGCACCTATTTCAGGACCAAATACAGTGTTTCTGATATTTGCAGGTACCAAGCGACCGGAAGCTAAATTGGGATCGACTATATTTCTGTCGAACTGTGTCACAGATGCATAACTCATTGCAGAAAGACCAACTCTAATGGAACCAGACAATCTTCTGTTGAAATAAACATTTTCATTCAAATGAATACCAAAAGAAAACCCATTAACCGGTATTGGGAGCCAATCACTAAAATCACCCTGATTGCTAAAATCTCCGGCAAAGCTGCTTATACCAATATCAAACTCAAAATCAACCTCCTGCCAGAAACTGGTTCTTATTTGTGGGGTTTCTTCATTTTGAGCCATCAGATTAACTGAAAATACAGTACTTGCAAAAAGTAATACTGTAAGACTTCTTAAGAATTTAGTATGTAGATTTAAATTCATGATTTTATAATAAGTTAGTCATTTTCTTTTCTAATAAGCCCCATTCCTTGCTCGAGCCAGTAGGTTGGAATTTGACCATAAATTTGTTCGAGTAACCTTTCATGTACAGTATTCATTAATTCGGCTCTAATCTCTTGAAGTTCATATAAGAAAGGTTCATCAGCAGAAAGGGCTAACTCCCGCCCGCTAACACTGTAAAAAACGTAATCGTAATTCATTCGGGTTATCAAATCCCAGAAAGGGTAAATATTAAAATCTCCAGACACCTGAACTCCACTATTGGAAAAGAAGTGTAGTGATTCCGTTTCTGTTAAATCAATTAAAAAACCGAGTCCGTTTTCATATTCGTTAAAGAAGTTCATTTTATTTTCTTCGAATAAAAATCTACTTGGGAAAAGAGCTACACCAAAAATTATTTGTGTTGGTTGAACATAGAACCCACTTTCATCATAACGCATAATGAATTCAAGCTCAAACTGATTTATGGCATTAAGGTTCTCGAAATAGTTCGTAAAGTCGGTTACATAGTTGCGTACATCAGCTACATCATTTCTGTCGACAAGAAAAATAACATCACCTATCCGTTGGTTTGCAACACTTCTCAGGCTTGCAGTTAATTCACTAATAAGATTGTTGTATTCTATTTTTTCATCCTTCACAAAGATTCTGTCCATTCCCGGCCTTCCACTTGACTGAATGGTATAGGCGTTAACCCTTCCTTCACGAATAGCAACACTGAGGGAATCGCGCAATGGATGCCAAAAATACTTAGAAATAGCCTCTTGCTGCTCGATTTCAGATTGTTCATCCATATCGAATAAAGAGCCAAAAAAATCATAAGGCTCAATTAAGCCTGTTATTCGCATGGTTTGTTGCCAAGTTGCACCGGGTGCTTCCCCATTAAATTGTGCATGAATCTTTTCTGTAGAAAAGATTAGCAGTATTACGAAAAAAACGAAGAAAAAACGCATAATTATCTTGTTCTGATTGAAAAGAAGTCTTGAAACAAATCATTAGAAACACGCTCAGCTCTACCTTCAAAGTTAACGCGTTCTATTCGGTCTATCTCTACCCGTACCTCATTACCACGAATTTGGTTATCAAGTTGAGATAACCTGAAAGGCCCATAGATAAATTGATTTGTAGCCGTACTTCGCTGTCTGTCGAAAGGTAAGCGAGAAGCCGGAATAGAAACCGTTTGAGGCGGACGTCCTGGTTGATAAAATGATAATCTCAAATCACCGATTCTGTAGGTTGCATCATCTGGGTAATCTCTGGCAAATGATTCATCAGGTAAAATTACAATTTCGAGCTGATCATCTGTTATTGCTACCAAATCATCGCCTGTAAGACCTGTGGTTTCCTGGAATCTTCTGATGATTACTCGAGGCGGCGGAGGTGGAACAACACGATAGCCAATTCTGTCTATGAGACGAGTTTCACCACTATCTAGTCTTCTAAAAATTGAAACAACAGTAGAATCACCCGTTGGAGACCACTGCAATCTGGAACCTGCTACACGTAAATTCCGGGAAGACTCTTCAAGTACCATATTTCCTTCATCAATGCCCGGCACCAAAAAGCTCAAATCGTTTCTTGAGTTGGTTACAAGTCGCGGTGGAGCATTACTAATAACATTTACTGTAGGACGACGAACCGTAAATGAGTGTTCAATAGGCTTAATTATTTCCTCATCATCTACAATGGACCTTATAATTGCATCAGCTCTAAAGCTAAACTCCTGCTCTAAAACATTTGGAGGTAAATCATCAAAAACACCATCACTATCAAAAACAAAACGACGTTCAGCTTGATCAAAATATAAACCTTCAGGAGAGTTTTCTGTGTCAATAATTATTTCAGGATTAACAAGCGATTCGGCACCACTGGTGCCCATAGCTGTACCCGGGGGTACAATAGCGCGGTATAAAATATCTGCTTCAAATGTATCGCCGGCAAAAATTGTACCTTGGTCGGATACTGCAACAGCTTCGAGATTCCGTTCGCTTATCACCAATGAACCTTGTTCAAGTTCGTAAGTGGACATTGCATAGAGCAGAATCGGCAAATAGATTGCCGTCATGAAATTTAGTCTTAACTGAAGTATGGAACTGCCGCCTGAAGCTGCCATTATACCTTAATTATTAAACTGTTCAAATTTGCGTGAAGCTTTGTCTATTTGTTCCTGTAACCCCTTAATAGAGGTACTGGCACTGTTTAAACTATCATTTAGCAGTTCAACCTTTTTACTTATATCCATGTCTTTTAGCTGACCAAGTGCACCAACATTATCTTTAAGGTCAACCACACGTTCAGAAAATTCTGCAACGTTATTCCCCATACTTAAAAGATTTTGTTGAACTCTGTTTACCTCTTTGTTTAGCTCAATTGTTGAATTAGCTTGACCTGCAACAATTTCTACAATCTCTTTAATCTTAGCATCCAATTCTTTATCAAGTTTCTTCTCAACAATCTCCTTTATAGAATCGGAAATTTCAAGATTCACATTAACACCGGGCCCGGCAGAAGCAGCTTGTAACTGTTGACGCTCTTCGTTTGTAGGAAATACTTCGATGTAATCATCACCTTTCACAAAACCCATAATTATGAAAACAATACATTCCCCAAGGAATCCTATGGGCATAAATATCTCAAAAAGCAATTGGCCTGTTTCGGCTGATATCAACCCCCAAAATGGCGGTTGCCATAACTTCATGAGTACTCCAAAAATAGCGAGGGCCCCAAATATACCTACATCTAATTGTTCCCACTTAATTCGTTTATAACTGTAATAAATGGGAATATTATTGGGGCGAAGCTTGTCTTCTAATACTGATGCCATTGAGATAAATTAAACACGGTTAGAGTTAAAAGTACAATCAATGAATATAGGGCAAATTTTTTTATTTAACATCCTTAATATGCTAATTAACCCGGATCATTCACCAAGAAATTTTCTTGGAATTTAGTTTAGGTTGAGCTTATATACGAAGTAAGCATCACATATTGTAGCAATACTTCAAGGGTTTCCAGCACCTCAAAATTAAAACGCGCACGGTAAAAGCACCCTATATAGTATTATTTCATTGATTTTTACAAAATTGCATCCACTGTTACTTAATTCCAATTTATATTTGTATTTTACAATTTATCTCACTAAAGACTCAACTCATGCGACAAACATCAACCTCCAGAATTGTTTTATTTTCACTTGGAATTATAGCCATTGTATGGCTTACCGGTATGAATGTCTATTCTCTGTATTCGCTTCATGAAAATACAGTAAATGCATCTGTAGAAAATCAGAGAAATCAGGTTGATGAACTGGCTGCGGCTACAAGATCTCGTTTTTACAGAAGCATAAGAGATTTAAACCGGTTTGATATGAATGAAATGAGAGAGGTCATAAACCGCCGTTCAGAAATGACAGAAGGTTATTATAACCTACTCAATCAAATACACCATGATCCTCTACTAACAGATATTTACTTTATTGATGCGCGCACCGACAACTGTACGGATGGGAATGTATTAAAGTATGATTATGATTTACAACGATTTGAAATTTATGACAATCCAGATGATTTAGTATGTGATGGTTTAAGCCTTGCAAAGACAAGAATGCGTATTCTTATCCAAGATTATAAATGGAATTTCAGGGTTATACACGATTCTCACAGGAGTATGTCGGTTGCAATGGCTGACCCAACTGAGAGGGAAGTTTTGGGATATTTAGTTCTTCCGGTTAATACCGATTACCTAATAAATTCATTTATAAGTAATGAATTAGATAGTCGATTTGGAACCGCAGATGAAACAGGTGTTACCGTTTGGCTTGATGATTGGGCTAAGCGTGAAATTCTCGCAAGTAATAATCCATTATTTACTGAGCGTGAGCGTCCTGATTTTATACAAAGGTTTCCTAACATGCTCGAAGACTGGCACCTACGTCTTCTTTTTGACAATTTACCCGAAGCTGTTGTTGCACAAGCATCCTTAACTCGGAATCTTATTTTCCTTGGTGGTGGTGTTTTACTACTCCTTGGGAGCCTCGTTTTCTTGTTTTGGACAGCTCTTAGAGAGCGGGAGTTGGGTATGCGTCAGGCTGCATTTCTAGCAAATGTTACGCACGAACTTAAAACACCTCTTGCGGTTATGCAAGCTGCAGGGGAGAACTTAGCTGATGGTCGTGTTAATACGAAGGAGCGACTTTCATCTTATGGAAAACACA
>PXCK01000016.1 GCA_003566635.1 Balneolia bacterium
CCAATTGACGAATAAATAAAGGATGTTGCTCCTCCAAACTGTAAGTTTGGCGCAATTTCGCGGGATATACCAACGGTAAAAGCAAGATCATTGGCGCTTAAACTGCCAAGTACATTGCCAAATTCATCGGTTTGATCCATATCGCCGTAATTGATAAAACGAACACCGGCTCCAACAGTACCGATTCCGTCAAGATGCCAGGCACCACCGGCAAAACCCATGTTTATATCACCAATGTGATTGAGATAATTCAAAGAAAAATTGCGGTGGATGTTTTCAGATATATATGCCGGATTTATCAAAAACATGGAAGCATCGGCATTAGGCAGTGCTACATGACTCCCGCCCATAGCAGCTGCGCGCGAAGAACTTGTTAGGTTCAAAAACCGATACACGCTATCGCCGGTTGATTGAGCGAGTACGGGAGCAGTATCTGCGAACAAAAGTGAGAAAAAAAGTAAAGTAAAGGCAATTGACTTCATCATAAGGTCTAAATATAACAGTTTCAAAACTTATCTGTTATTGAAATAATTCAGAGGTTGGGCATTTTTGGGTTTAGGGTAGGTGTTTAAACTGATTGGTGAGTCGAATTGTTCTGAATGAACTATAATATCTTGGTTAATGTCTGCATAGGGATGGTAGAGAGTTTACGATTTGTCATTATTTGCCAATCCAAATATTTTTGATGAAACGCGTTTGTCAACTTGGTTTAAAATGGGGATATGGATTGTATGTTTTTTGCGTTACTATGGATTAAGTGAAAACCCCCATCAGACGTATTAATAACAATACTCTAAACTATCGCGTGAGTGAAGATTCCGTAGATATTTTGAGGATACATGACAATAGTCAAGATCCTCAAAAACTAAAGTTCTAACCCACCAAAACGCCAATCCGTTATCAAACCCTTCTGATATTCCAACTATATGGTGTATATTGATACCGATTCTAAAAACAGGTCCCTTTTATGGATATACTTCATGATTTCGGCCGATATTGCAAGTTACTATATCAGGCTATCCGGTCATCTACTGAAATAGGTACTTACTACAAAAACCTCTTTGCAGAGATGATTAAAACCGGCTACGATTCATTACCTATTGTAATGCTGGCCGGTGCATTTACAGGTGCGGTACTAACCATTCAAACTGCTTATCAGTTGGTGGTGAGTTATATCCCGCTTTCAACCATTGGTGCAATTGTTGTGCAATCTATGGTTATTGAGTTGGCTGCGGTTATAAGTGGTCTCGTTCTTGCCGGACGTGTAGGTGCCAGAATAGCAACCGAGCTTGGTACTATGCGCGTAAGTGAGCAGATAGATGCTATAGAATCTATGGGATTTAACAGTGTATCGTTTTTAGTTGTACCCCGTGTACTCGCCAGTTTTTTCATGTTCCCGGTTTTATATATTGCGGCTGCAACATGTGGGATTTTAGGCGGTTTATTAGCCGGAATTATAACTGGTCAGGTTCCCATGGCCGATTTTATGAAAGGCGGGCGTGAATATTTCTTTGCCTGGGATATCGTTTTTGGGTTAACAAAATCAATCGTATTTGGTTTTGTAATTACATCCGTTTCCTGTTACAAAGGGTATTATGCAACCGGTGGAGCTGAAGGAGTAGGTAAAGCCACTACAAATGCGGCTGTATTAAGTTGTATATACGTTTTGTTAACCGATTTACTCTTAGCTGCCATTTTGCTTTAATATTACGATATGATTGAAATCAAAAATTTAAAAAAGAGTTTTGGGAGCAACCTCGTTTGGGAGGATGTGAATCTTGATATACACGACGGTGAAACATTGGCTATAATCGGTAAATCAGGTTGCGGAAAATCGGTTTTGATGAAGCATATCAATGCGTTATTAACTCCTGATGAAGGAACCGTTATTGTTGATGGACACGATATATTTAAATTGACCTATGTCGATCTAAGGATTTTGCGCCAGCGGTTTGGCTTTTTATTTCAAGGCGCAGCTTTGTTCGATTCTATATCAGCTTATGAAAATGTGGCATTTCCCCTTCGTTATTTTACCAAGTGGAAGGAAGACCAAATTCATAAGCGTGTTATGGAATGTTTGGATATGGTTAATCTTTCGAATATTGGCGACAAAAGTACGGCCGAATTATCCGGAGGTATGAGGAAAAGAGTAGGGCTTGCTCGTGCTATCGTTCTGGAGCCCGATTATTTAATGTATGATGAACCTACATCGGGTCTTGATCCTGAAACTTCGGATGAAATCAACGACTTGATTATATATATGTCAGAAAGTTTAAAAATTACATCTATTGTTGTTACCCATGATATGCATAGTGTACTGCGTATTGCAGATAGCGCAGCATTTTTAGATGAGCAAAAACTTAGTTGGTATGGCACAATCGACGAACTGAGAATATCAAAACATAAACGTCTTTTAGAATTTATTAAAGCAAGCGAGTACCAAATTGGTTAACTTAATAAACTTAATTAAGCAATCCCCATTTTTATGAGAAATGAAGTAAAAGTAGCAATTACCATATTTATAGCAATCATTGTTGCTGTTTTTGGGTACCGTTTCATGAGTGAAACGCCCCTTTTTGGTCAAACCTATCAGGTTTATGCAGATTTTGACCGGGTTGATGGTTTGCTGAGTGGTACACCCGTTTACATGCAAGGTATAAAAGTAGGGACTATAGCCAGTATGGGGTTTGCTGATAACGATAGTATTCGGGTTTATGTAAATCTGAACCTTCCCAATGGTTTACCTGCTGATTCACGTGCAGTAATACGTTCAGTTCAAATTTTGGAAACGGCCATCGTTATTGAAAGAGGAACATCACCGGAAAGGTTGCCCTCAGGAAGTAAGATACCGGGTTTTTATGACGAGGGAATACTTGGAGCTGTGACCAGTTTAGGTGAAGAAATTGGCGGTAATGTCAACGAATCCTTAGATAAACTAAACAGCGTTTTTTCGCAAGTAGATGGGATTTTAGTTGATGGAGGTCGGGATGATATCCAACAAACACTTTCAGGTTTGAATTTAACCATTAATCAAATTGAACGTACTCTTGCGGCACGTTCAGGAGAGATTGAAGAGGCTATTGTTCACCTTCGTAATACGTTGGCAAACGCCGAGAACCTCACCGCCGACGAAGATGAATCTATTCGTAATATGATTCGGAATTTAGAATCGGCTTCTGCCAGATTAGATACACTTACCGGTAGCATGGATGAAATGACCGGCGATCTTACCGAAGTAATTCGTAAAATTAATGAAGGTGAAGGTAGTTTAGGGTTGATGATAAATGATCCGTCTCTGTATCAAAACTTAGACAGCCTTTCTTATAACCTAAACAAATTGATCGAAGACGTGAATGAAAACCCAAGAGATTTCTTAAAGCATCTGCGACTCTTTTCAGTTTTTTAAAACTTTTTCCGGCTGCTCCGCTGTACTATTTCCGATATAAAATTTTTGTTTAGTGTTACTTTTTCTAGATAAAAAGTAACCAAAAATCACGGCTGTATTTAAACCCGAACTATTCACATAAGTATGATAATCATAGCCTTAACTTTTATAAAATTTGGATTTAGACAAATACTGCACTCACTCCAATTTGGGCGTAGTTTAAATACTGCAAAATTTCCCTGTTAGCGGCGTTGAAAATGAAAAATCATGCTCAGGGTACTCAGGTACCCTTCCGCTGATTTTCCACCTTCGCCTTGCTAACAAGAAAATTTCATGGTTAATAATCCGGTTTAAAATAGAGGGAAAGCTGTTGTGCCACAGCGGAAATAATCAAAGTTCCGCATCCTTTACAGCTAATTCAATAACAGTACACGGAGTGATTATTTCTGGTCGCTGTGTCACCGGAGCTTTCTTTTTCCTCTATTTAAATAAGGCCGATTAGTATCTCCTTAACCTGCACATGAATGTATTTCAAAAGTTTTTGCCTTTTACTAATGAATCAATGTCTATGTAGTATGGTTTTTCTTATAGACCTTGAAGTTGTTCATACCGGTTCTAATAAATTTAAAGCCTACTTATGTCAGATGATGATAATTACTCACACAAGTTTTTTGTCAATTAAGCCAATTTTCCACCAGCACCTCAAAATTAAAACCTCCCACTAAGAATACAGATTGATTGTAAACGTTATATCTACAGCTTTGAAATACGGCTAAATCACCTTATTTTACCAAGCTATAAACTTTGTTCGGGTTTAATCCCGTGCAGTTACCTAATAACCTTTTAAAACTTATTGATTACTCATGGGTTTCATGGAAAAAATGAGGTCAAGTACAGCCCCAATTCTTTGGGTACTTGTTCTCGCATTCGGTGTACTTTTTATGCTCCAGGATACACAGGTGTTCGACGCCGTGTTAGCCGGGCCACGTACAATGGGCGAGGTTGATGGACGCCCCATTACCAATGCCGAATACAATAACAGACTAAATGCCTTTACGGAACAATTTCGTCAACAGACAGGCACACCTCCAAATATTGAACAACGCGCTTATTACGAAGAACTTGTTTGGGACCAAATGGTTCTTGAACTTGCTTTAATGTCGCAGATGGAGAGAATAGGTATTCAGGTAACTGATCAAGAGATTAGAGATGCCTTCTTCGGTGATAACCCCGATCCAATTGTTCGTCAAATCTTTGGACGTGAAGATGGATCGATCGACTTCGGAACCATGCGCGCCGTTTTGGAAGCACCGGAAGCAACAGCAGACCTAATTATCATCGAAAATCAGATTCGTGATCGTCGAATGCAGGAAAAACTAAACGAGTTTATGCAATCGGCAATATTAGTTACAAATCGTGAAATCGAACAAGATTTCCTTCGTGCTAATACCACAGCTGATGTTTCTTTTATCCGTTTCCCATATTCAGAAATTGATGATGAAGAAGTTTCTGTAAGTGACTCAGATATTCGCAGTTTTTACAGAAATAACAGCAGCATGTTTAAGCAAGACAAAAACTGGAGAATTCGCTACGTTAGTTTCAGTAAGGAACCAACAGCAGATGATACCCTCCGAACTCTTGATCGCTTAAACAACATGCGTACTGAGTTTGCAGATGCTATTGATGACGCCCTTTTCTTAGAGCTTAATTTTTCTGTAAGTCAATTTGATAGTACGTTCAGATCTCCTGCAGCATTACGTCCTGCACATTATGTATTGTTTGATATGGAAGAAGGAGAAGTATCTGAGGCTCAAATCGATGGTAATCGTGCTACAATTATCAAGAAAATTGACAGCCGCCAAGGTAATGACATGTTCGCCCGTGCCGGAAAAATTGCCATTAGTTTCAATGATGGCAACAGAGCACAACGTCAGGAACGTGCGAATGAAATTGCCGCTGCTATTCGTGGAGGTGAAGCCTTAGAAAACTTTGCATCTGAATCTGTTGATCGTGCTACTGCAGCAAATAATGGCGATACCGGTTTCAGGTTAAGAGAAGATTTCCCAAGTGAAGTTGCTTCCAGAATGTTTTCTGCCGGCATTGGCGATGTTGTAGGTCCTGTTGAAGTTGATAACCAATTTCACATTTACAAAGTAAACCAACGTACTAACCGTGAGTTTGTATTCGCTGAAATGGCACAAACTATTGAAGCAGATCCAAGTATTACTATTCGTGATCAGGAATTCAAAGCAGATGACTTCCGCGAGTTTGCCCAATTAGAAGGGTTTACTCAAGAAGCTGAACGTGAAGGGTTTGAAGTAACGGAAGCCACTGTAACAGATGGTAATCCATTTGTTGCCGGAATTGGTGAAAGCCGTATGATCAAACGTGCACTTACCAATATGCGCCGTGGTTCTATTTCTGAGGTAATTGAGTTAGACGATCGTTTTGTAGTCTTTATCGTAGATCAGGTTAACGATGCAGGTGTACGCCCGCTTGATGAAGTTCGTGATCAGGTTGAAAGAGCTGTACAAAATGAAAAACGTCGTCAACTTATGAATCAAAGAGTTCGCGAACAGTTTGGTTCAATGACTGATATTGAAGCTATTAGTGAAGCTTCGGAAAGACCTTTTCAAACTGTTTCAGGCGTTCGTAAAAATGCCTCTAACCTTTCAGGTGCAGGTCGCGAACCCGGTGTAGTAGGTGCAATTTTTGCCGCTGATGAAGGTACACTTGTCGGACCTGTTGAAGGTGAAAGTGCTGCATTTTTTATTGTCGTGAATGAGCGTAACGAGGCTGATCTTGCGAACTTATCTGATTCGGAAAGAGATAGAATTCGTACACGTATTCAGCAAAATAAAACACAGGTATTCACTCAGAAATTGGTTGATCAAATCCGTGAGGAAGCTCGCATAACAGATCACCGTCGATTGATGGGCATGCAGTAAGCTATTTGCTGACTATTTTTAAGGCAGAATCTTTCATTAGGTTCTGCCTTTTTTATTTTTCTCGTAAACTTGCCCCGGCTTGTCGTTGGGTCTTGAAGCCCCCCCCCGTATTTGCGTGAAGGCTATTGACAGTAGAATCGCTAAAACTATAAATAGTAGGGACTAGGTCGCGACCTGTCCCTACTATTTATAGTGGTTATTCTTTTTTTGAGTCAAGTAACAATCAGAGCCCTCCAATCTTAGCCCGGATTATTCACCAAAAAATTTTCTTGGTAGCAAGGCGAGGGTGGAAAATCAGCGGAAGGGTACCTAAGTACCCTGAGCATGACTTTTTCAACTTCAACGCAG
>PXCK01000177.1 GCA_003566635.1 Balneolia bacterium
TCTTTACCGCACTCTTTAAGTGAAATACTAGTAACTCATAGAGGAGAATGGTGGCAAAAGTCGGAATCGGATTTGAATCATTCTGTGAGCATCATCATTCCTTTAACAAAACAAGACGTTGGAAATCTTCCCAAAGTAAATTTGGAAAAAATAAGAGCCGAATTTTTTGATTTTGATTTATTCAGCTATGATAGTTCAGATGAGATTTTGGATACACCACTTTCGGCCTTAACGGCAACAGTGTTCGATACTGAAACTACCGGGCTTGATCCCGTTGGGGGAGATAAACTTGTATCTATTGGAGCGGTTAGATTGGTAAATGGAAAAGTACGTGAAGACCAGACATTCAGCCATCTGATTAATCCCGGACGAGAGATATCCATTGAGTCACAAAAAATTCATGGTATTACAAGTGATATGGTATCAGATAAACCGGATTCCGAGAAGGTATTGTCCGATTTCCATAGGTTTTGTTCACAAGAAACCTTGGTTGCACATAATGCCGCATTCGATATGCGATTCCTGGAACTTGAAAGCACATCAGTTCTATTTAAGCAACCGGTTTTAGATACACTTTTACTTTCTAGTATTCTGCACCCTAATACAAAGGGACACTCAGTAGATGATCTTGCAAAGCGGTTTAACATTCCTAAAGAAACCAGACATGATGCACTTGGTGATGCTCTAATGACAGCCCGAATTTTTGAAAAGATGATTGCTTTATTAAATAAAGCGGGAATAAAAACAGTTGGAGATGCTATAAGGGCAAGCAAAGAAAGTTTCTATGCAAACCTCCGTTATTAAACGTTAATAAGCAGCTCTGAAATGCAGGCCAATATTTTGCTGAAGGTCACGAACGAGGCGAAGGGATTGCACAATATCCTCTTTAATACTTGAATCGAACTCACTTGGATTAATAATGTTATCAGGTAGTTTGTTGTGTTTAATATGGTGTATTTGATGACGGAGTCGTAATTCTAAAAGGAATTCAAATACGGCATAAACCTTATGAGCATCGGCTCCTTTATAGTTACCTTGTTCGTTAAGTAATTGAATCCGTTTCAACGTATTGTTGAATTTAATTCCGTTTTTGAGTGCATGGATACGTGCATGGTCTGTAATCGGTAGTTGGACTTTTTTAATATCTAAGGATTTTGAAGCTTTTCTGCTAATACCGCCAAATATACCAAGCGGAATTCTATGGGTAAGTGCATTTTGAGCCATGTGATAGAAAAAGAGTCCGCTTCGCCCGCTAAGTAGTTTAAAAATATATTCACCAAGTTGTGCGCCAAGAGAACTGTTCCCATAACCCGTTCTAAGGTCAAAGAATATACAAGCCTGCATTATAGCTATGGGTTCAGGCTCTTCTACCCATTTTTTAAACGCTTTATTCCACTCAGGCAGAGCCATAACCCATTTAGGATTAGAAACCATTACATTTCCTTTGCAGTATAAATATCCAAATCCATTTAGTCCATCAGATAAAATGGTTCCAAGACGGGTAAAGTAATCTTTGGCTTCATCATCCGGTTCGCCTTCGTATACAATGGCACTATCCTGATCGGTTCTTAGTGTTTGCTCAAAACGGCCTTCTGAACCCATAAGCATAAGCATCCAGTTTCTTGGGGGATGCCCCAGTATTTCAAATGTATAGTCAACTCCAAGGTCAATGAGTTTATCGGCTACTGTTGTAACCAATCTGCAAGCCGTAGATGGTCGTACATTTTGGTTGAGAGCGATTTCTATTTCTTCAGCGAGAGGGGGAATAATGTTTGATGGGTTTATGAAAGAAGCTTTTTGCACGATTTTTTGAGCAATCACTTCCAAACGGTCATATTCTGGTCCCGTTCCGGTTTCTATAAGCTTTTGAAAGGTTGATAAGCTTTTCATACAAGAAGATACAGAATTAATTTACCGGTATAAATGTATTGAACTTACGTGTTTAACATTAAACCCGAATTATTCACGAAAGCATGAAATTTAAACCTTATATTATTAAAAATATTGTATATAGAAAAATACCACACTTACTTAAATTTGGGTGTGGTTAGAATGCTGCAAAATTTCCATGCTAGCTTCGTTGTAGGTGAAAAAATCGTGCTCAGGGTACTAGGGTACCCTTCCGCTGATTTTCCACCTTCGCCTTGCTACCAAGAAAATTTTTTGGTGAATAATCCGGGTTAAATGGAATTATTCGCATACTCATGAAAAAAATGGCCGATTTACTATTACCTACCGCTGATATGTTATCTTCGATTTGGTGTAGCGTAAATATAGTGGTGAGTAATCTGATTTGTTAAATAGTAAAACCGTATCATGCGAATTTTCGCAATAAAATTAATTTCCGCAATAATTTATTATATTCAAAAGTAGGATAAACCATCAACCATTTTTGAAAATAGCTTTAAAAACCAACATGGGAATTAGCAGAGAAAACTTAACACTTGTGCTCGCTTTGAAAGTTGGGTGGCTACGACATAAGCGGGGGTTGTCTCTTAAGGAAGTTTCTGAGAAAAGTGGTATTTCTATATCCTATTTAAATGAGATTGAAAAAGGCAAGAAGTATCCCAAAGCGGATAAAATAATGGCTTTGGCAGAAGCATTAGATACACCTTATGACGAGATAGTTTCGCTACAGCTTGATCAACAGCTTATGCCGCTTTCTAACCTTTTAAGTACGAGTGTGCTGCAAGAAATCCCATTCGATTTATTTGGTTTTCAAAGGTCGGATTTGATGGATTTTATGACCAAATCTCCGGCTAGGTTTGCAGCATTTGTTGATACCATTATTAAAATTGCACGCAACTACGACTTAACCATCGAGCATATTCTTTTTGGTGCACTACGTTCCTATCAAGAGTTGCACAATAATTATTTCCCGGAAATTGAGCAAGCCGCTAAATCTTTTAAATCATCCTTAAACAAAAAAAATAAGCAAGTATCCTATTCAGATATCCATGAAATACTCACTAATGAATATGGGTATTTAATTGATGAAAGCCGGCTGGCAGAAACACCGGAGCTTGAAAATTTCAGATCACTTTTTTTGCCCAAAAAGCCGCAAAAAATGTTCGTTAACAGTCGTTTGTCCCGTGAGCAACAATTGTTTTCTTTATGCAGAGAATTAGGGTACGAAGTATTAGGAATGAAAGAGCGAATACCAAGTTCATCCTACTTGAAAGATGCGACTTTCGATCAGCTTTTGAATAATATTAAAGCATCGTACTTTGCAGGTGCTATAATGTTGGATTTAGAAGAATTAACCCATGATATCGAAACTTGGTTTTCATCAGAAGCTTGGAGTAATCAGTTTTTAGACGATATTATTCGAAAATATAATGTCACTCCGGAAATGCTCTTCCATAGGATGACTCAAATAATGGCGGAAAAATTTAAGCTTGATCAGTTTTATTTTTTGCGGTTTAATCATAATAAAAAGCAAAACACTTACAACCTAACCAAAGAGCTGCATTTTTCTAAACTCCACTCAACCCATGGAATAGGTTCTAATGAGCATTACTGCCGGAGATGGGTAACACTTCGATTACTCAAAGAACTTTCTGATAAGCCCAAAACAGGCAGAACTTATACCATAGGGGTACAAAGGTCGGAGTTTTATGGTACGGATAATGAATACTTTTGCATATCTATTGCAAGACCTTTAAATCTTAATCCGGATGTGAATTCCTGTGTGACTCTTGGGTTTTTAATGGATCAGCGATTTAAGCGAAAAGTAGGTTTTTGGGATGATGAATACATTCCAAAGTCTACTGTAAACAGAACATGCGAACGATGCTCCATAAGCGATTGTAATGAGCGGGCAGAGCAGCCTGTTGTGTATCATAAAAACATACAGGATGAGCGCGTTTCGCAAAAATTGAGTCAGCTTTTTGCCGAACTAACAAGTGAGTAGGTAAAGATGGAAGAAGGTAAAAAAACAGGCCAGCTTTATGTTATCATATTTATTACGGCTGTTTTACTATTTCTGTCGCCTCTCATCAATGTAGGTGATTACCCGTCTTTAGTTGGTGGGTTTCCCCGCATTTTTGTGTACATATTTATTTCGTGGGCAGCAATCATCGGGCTTTTATATGTAGCTTCAAAACATAAGGAAAGCAAAGAATGAGTACGCCTTTCTTTATCGTTTTATTAGCTTTTGGTTACCTGTTGATTTTATTTCTGATTGCATTTTATGCCGATAAAAGAGCCCAAAAGGGGAAAAGCATTATCGATAATCCGTATGCGTATTCCTTATCTCTAGCGGTTTATTGTACTGCGTGGACTTTTTACGGGTCGGTTGGTCGCGCAGCAGATACCGGGTTGGGTTTTTTGCCTATATACATTGGTCCTACGTTAATGGTGGTTCTTTGGTATGTGGTTCTTAGAAGGATGATTCGCATATCCAAGCATCAGAGAATCACATCAATAGCAGATTTTATAGGCTCCCGATACGGTAAAAGTACCTTTTTAGCCGGAGTTGTAGCCGTAATTGCCATATTGGGTATCATCCCCTATATATCGCTTCAACTAAAAGCAATATCGAGTAGCTATCTAATAATTACCGGTGATTTAGTTTCTATAAATGAAAGCTGGAACCAATCTGGTTCCTTCTTTTTGGTTGATACGGCATTTTACATGACCATAATTTTGGGTGTTTTTACCATACTTTTTGGTGCGCGGCATTTAGATGCATCCGAAAAACATGAAGGGATGGTTGCCGCAATCGCATTCGAATCAATAGTAAAACTTTTAGCGTTTGTACTGGCCGGTTTGTTTGTGGTGTTTGTGGTGTACCAAAATCCGGTGGAACTGTTCAGAGCAGCTTTCGACCGACCCGACTTGCAGTACCTATTTACCATTGGTGATTCCCATATTCTAAAAAACGATTGGTTTTGGCTCACCATATTGTCTATGCCGGCTATTTTATTGTTGCCTCGCCAATTTCAAACGGCAGTTGTTGAAAACACTCAGGTCGATCACGTAAAATCGGCAGCATGGATGTTCCCTTTATATCTTCTTGCAATTAATCTATTTGTATTGCCAATAGCTATTGCCGGATTAATGCACCCGTCGCTACAAGGTGTGAATGCCGACACATTTGTCCTTACCATTCCTTTGATTGAGGGACATACCATGCTGGCTATTCTGGTTTTTATCGGGGGGCTTTCTGCTGCGACCTCCATGGTAATTGTTGCCACCATAGCATTGAGTACCATGTTTAGCAACGACTTATTGATGCCTGCAATATTACGCGCACAGAGAAAGGGATTTGTTCGAATTGGCGCCCCGGGAAAACTCATTCTCAATGTTCGGCGAGCCGGTATTTTTGGAATCTTATTAATGGCTTATCTTTACTTCCGCTTTATAGGAGAAGACTACAGTTTGGTATCTATAGGCCTGGTATCTTTTGCAGCCGTGGCACAGTTTGCCCCTGCATTGTTTATTGGTATGTTTTGGTATGGTGCAACCCGCAAAGGAGCTTTAGCCGGTATTATATCGGGCTTCGTAATTTGGGGTTATACATTGGCAATTCCTTCTATAGCAGGCGTGAGTCCCATGTTAATTGACATGGTTGAAAATGGTCCCTTTGGTTTGGCACTTTTGCGCCCCGACCAATTAGGAGGTATCACTACTCTTTCGCCTGTGGCACTTTCGGTTTTTTGGAGTTTGACTGTAAATATTATGGTATTTATAATTGTATCAAGATTTACGAATCCGTCGTCGTTGGAGTTGTCGCAAGCGGCTCTTTTTATAGACGGAAAAACGATTGAAGAAACGCATCAAACAGAAGAAAAAACCGATACGACCATTGCCCATTTAAAAGGGATTCTAGAGCGCTATTTAGGTTTTCAAAAAACAGAAAACCTAGTACAGGATTACGAGAAAAACTACAAAAGGCTACCTTCTGTTCATGATTCTGCCCCAACCTATTTTATACAATTTGTGGAAAAAGAACTTGCCGGGGCAATCGGTTCGGCATCTGCCCGACTCGTTATGAATCTGGAAGTACGAAGAAGCTCAATGAGCTTAACCGAAGTACGAAGTATCCTCGATGAAACGAGTGAAGTGCTAAAATACAGCCGGATGCTGGAAGAAAAATCTATCAAACTCGAACAAACATCCAAAGAGCTTCAGGTAGCGAACGAACAATTGCGCCAGCTGGATGAAATGAAAGACGAATTTGTGGCAACGGTAACCCACGAGCTAAAAACTCCGCTAACATCAATAAGGGCACTAACGGAAATTATGCGGGATACCCAAAAAATTGAACCTGAACAAAGATTAAAGTTTCTGAAAATAATTGCCGATGAAACAGAGCGATTAACCCGTTTAATAAATCAATTGTTGGATACGCAAAAAGCAAATACCGGAAACCTTGAAATTACAAAAGAAGAAGTATCAATTCTTGATATCGTTAGTGATGCGCTAACCGCAATGGATCAGATTTTTAAGGAAAATAGTGTTGATGTGGTTACGACCTCAAACGAAGAA